>OMJB01000078.1 GCA_900299255.1 Sphingobacteriales bacterium | reverse complement strand
TTTGGTCTGCAAAAGTAATCATTAAAGCCAAAACAAGAAATTATTTAATAAATGCGTATATGATCCCAAATTCAATAAAATAATTAAAAATCGGCCCAAAATACCCCGGATGACACTATTTTTTTAATGAAATCTTTAATTATGGGTAGATTTAAAAATGCAATAAAATAGGTTTGAATTTTAATTGTTAAATAAATTTAATAAATTGGCACGATATTTGCGACAAAATGTTTTACAACCATCTAAACTAATAGAAATGAGAAAACCCCTTGTATTTGGCATGCTATGCACTGCCTTTTTTATCCTGATTCAAACTTATTCTTTTGCATCGCATATTGTGGGTACCGACCTGTATTATACCCATATTTCCGGTTCCCAGTACAAAATCACTGTTGTGCTATATGCTGATTGCGGGCCGGCAAGTGCCGCTGCCACTAGTACATTGCCTACTTCAGCCCCTCATATTTGTATTTATGACGGAAGTACCTATGTGGATTCCATGTCATTGCCGATACAGGCCTCAACAGCCGGGGTAGAAATTACGCCACTTTGCCCGGGAGATACGTCTCAGTGCACAAGCCCTTCTTCTATAAGGCCCGGTGTAAAGAAATTTGTATACAGTGCTAATTATACGTTACCCCATACATCGGCAGCCTGGCGGTTTATATACAGTGGCGGCAATTCGGCAGGCGCTTCTGCCGGAAGAGCATCGGCAATAACCAATCTTGTTTCTGCGGGTACATCAACTATTGAACTGGTAGATACTCTGAATAACCTTACAGCGGTTAATTCCAGTCCGGTAATGACAGTATCGCAGCAGACCTTTTTCTGCAACGGACAGCATGATGATTATACGCCAGCTGTTGTAGATCCTGATGCAGACAGCATTAGTATAACCTTGGTGGATCCATTGAACGGAACCGGCAGTGCTACCTGCCCAACGACAGTAAGCCATGCAACATTTACCGGTTCAGCCTGGACTTCAATGCCGATTTCGGCTACAGAACCACTGCAAGTGTTAGCAGATAGTTTTACACTGGACCCTGCCAGCGGTAATATAGGTTTTCACCCGAGTGGATTCCAGAGAGGTGTACTGGTATATAATATAAGGGAATACCGTTCAGGTGCGCTGATTGGCACCAGCCAGCGAGAAATGACAGTAATGGTGGTGGATTGTGCAACCACTTTCCCCTGTATGCTGAGGGCCGCATTGGAAACCAAAACAGAGCTGGCAGAAGAAAAAATAGCTATATATCCAAACCCGGCAGATGGGGAACTGATAGTGACGACTGGCAGCGCATGCAATTCGTTAACAATATCAAATATAATTGGGCAGGTATTAATCAGTCAGGCACATAGTTTAAAGAGTGTGGTTGATATAAATAATTTGCCGTCTGCTATATATATCATAACCTTGAAAACAAACAATGGAGCCAGCGTAGTTCGTAAGTTTTTGAAAAGATAGTAGTAAGGCCTTTTTTTCGAATCAGTATTTCGTGCTATTTCGAGCAGCGTGAAAATTCCCCCGAATTTTCACGCTTTGTTTAATTTGCTGGGAGTTCGCATTCAATTTGTTTATTGTATTTTTGCCAGCAAAAGTTAATATACTATAAATATGAATTTGAAACATGTGCTTTTTGCAGTAACATCAGTGGTTGTTATTGCATCCTGTAAAGACGCAGGTACAGGTGGACAGGCAACTCAGGGTCAGGAACGAAAATTACTGGATCCTGCCAATCTGGATACAACGGTACACCCTGGAGATAATTTTTTTCAGTATGCCAACGGTACCTGGTTAAAGAAAAACCCGATTCCTGAAACCGAATCGAGGTGGGGCAGCTTCAATGAGCTACAGGAAAATAACTACAAGGCACTGCACGGATTGCTGGATTCTGCAGCAGGTATTGCCAATGCTAAGCCGGGAAGTGCTGTGCAGAAAGTAGGTGATTTCTACCGGACCGGAATGGATAGCACAACCATTGATAAAGTGGGAATTACTCCTCTTAACGACATTCTTGCACGTATCAACAATGTAAAAGATGTTAATGGCTTGATTGACGAAATTGCGCTGGAACATACTCAGGGATTGGGCCCATTGTTCAGTTTTGGTATTTCGCCGGATGACAAGAACGTGACTAAAGAAATTTGCCAGTTTGGGCAAGGGGGATTGGGTATGCCAGGACGAGAGTATTATTTTGATAAAGATGAGCGTACAACTAAGATCAGGGAGGCTTATAAACTGTATATACCCAAGATGCTGATGCTGATGGGAGATGACAGCATTACAGCTAATAAAGAAGCGGCAGAAATCTATAAGCTGGAGCTCACGCTTGCCGGATCTTCGATGACCCGCGTAGAAATGCGTGACCCTTATAAACTGTATAACAAATTTACGACAGATGAAATGACTAAGCAGACTCCGGGATTGGACTGGAAAACCCTGCTGGTGCGCCTGAAAGTGAAGGGAGAAGATACTATGATCATAGGCATGCCGAAATTCTTTAAAGAGGTTGCCAGCCAGTTTAAATCAACTCCGGTGGATGTTTGGAAGAAATACCTGAAGTTTCATCTGGTAAACAGTATGGCACCATATCTGGCCAGTTCCTTTGACACTACACGATTTAATTTTTATGGCAAAATAATGCGTGGCCAGAAAGCACAGCGGCCAAGGTGGAAGCGGATGATGCAGGCTGTAGATGGATCGATAGGCGACCTGCTGGGACAGTTGTATGTAGACAAGTATTTTAAACCAGAAGCCAAGAAGCGTATGCTTGACCTGGTGAATAATCTGCAGCAGACCTATGCCGACAGGATACAGAAGCTTGACTGGATGAGCGACAGCACTAAGAAAAAAGCGCTGACAAAGCTGAACGGCTTTATGAAGAAGATAGGCTATACTGATAAATGGAGAGATTACTCAGCGCTAACAATAGTGGGTAATGATTTTGTGAAGAATATCATAGCTTCATCTGAATGGGAATATAACTATGAGCTGAACAAACTGGGTAAGCCTGTAGACAGGACAGAGTGGGGCATGACACCTCCTACTGTAAATGCCTATTATAATCCGGCGTTTAACGAGATTGTGTTCCCGGCAGGTATTTTGCAGTATCCATTCTTTGATGAAAAGGCAGATGATGCTGTGAACTATGGTGGAATTGGAGCGGTGATAGGCCATGAGATGACACATGGTTTTGACGATCAGGGCCGGTTGTATAATGTGGACGGTAACCTGAGCAACTGGTGGAGCTCTGCAGATTCTGCGAACTTTACAAACAAAGCAGGAGCATTGGTTGGTCAGTTCAACAAAGTGATAGTAATAGATACCAGCCATGCCAACGGTGCTCTTACCCTGGGCGAAAACCTGGCGGACCTTGGTGGGCTGAACATTGCCTACGAAGCATTTAAAAAGACCAAACAGGGACAGGGTAACGAAAAGATAGATGGATTTACACCAGACCAGCGTTTCTTCTTGAGTTGGGCTCAGGTATGGAGGGCTAATACTCGCCCTGAAGAGATGGCATCTCGTTTAAAAACTGATCCACATTCGCCTGCTGAACTTCGTTGCAACATGGCACCAAGCAATATGGAAGCATGGTACAAAGCTTTCAACATTAAGCCAACCGATAAAGCATTCAGGCCGGAAAACGAAAGGCTTAGGGTTTGGTAACGTATTTAAATCAATCGCAATAAAAAAGGCTCGCCCTGTTGGGAGAGCCTTTTTTATTGTGTATTTTATTAATTTGTTTAAACGGTAGAAATTATATTGAATAAATTTTGTAATGAATAATATATTTGGCATTACTGATTATCTGCGGTATTCGTTCTTTTTTCTGCAATAACGCAACTTTACTTGTTGATAAAAAATATTTAATAAAATTAACCAACCTTTTTCAATATTGTAATGTCTTTCTATTCGTAATGGGTATTTTTCTGGTTTTTCAACATTATGTATAAAAGATGTGTTTTTAGAATCGTGAATTAATTACTACATTTAACCTTAGTTCAAAAAAACTGAATATTTATGCGGAGTCGTTTATCATTATTCTTATTAGCTCTTATCCTATTAACTCATTTTTCTCAGGCGCAGATTGTGGGTACAAATGTGTACATTAAAGGTGCGTATGTGGAAATTGGCATGATATCAGATGGCGCATTTGGAGCTCCGGCCCCTCCCGTTGGGTACCATCCACATTTTGGTTCATTGGCTGAAGTATATGACTATGGCCACGATGGCTGGGCTGTAGGTACGCCTCCGTTCATGGGAGATTACACTTATCCCGGATATCCTTTTGAAGGATGGGAGGTACAATGGAACGGTACAGCCCGTGTGCAGGGATATCAGTCGGGCTATGCTTTTACCGGTGGCGCAACAATGACTGGATCAGGAATCACTTCTTATACAAATTCATTAGGCAGGGCAATTGCGAACTGGTCGGGTACAACCGGTGGTGGTAACCTGTTGATGAAATCTACAACCAGGGTGGATACTTATGCCTCTGCTGTAGTAGTGACTGTGTACTTTTATAATACAAGTGCTACAGTATCCATCCCAAGTGTGTACTATTGGAGATCATGTGACCCTGACAATGATGAGACATGGCCAGGTGGTGGATTCTTTACCAATAACTATGTAAATTTCCAGAACTCTACTGTTCCTAACCCTACGCATAAAGTTGAGGTTACTGGTATCGGACAGAGTTCAACCCTGCCACCGTTTACACTTGGTACGAAAGACTGCCGCGCGGTTGCCTGTATTTATAACTCCTGGCCTCTTACAATTTCACAAGACCTTGCCGCTATCTGGAACCAGACATACGGTGGTGCGTTCTATAATGTGGGTGTTAACCATCCGGGTGATATTGGATTTGGCATTGTATGGAACCTTGGAACGATACTCCCTAAAGACAGCACTGTTATCTCATACGCTTATATTTTTAACGGCCCCGGTGGTATAGATGACCCAGGTGCGCTTCCTGACCCCAAACTGGTTGTTAACAACGTAGTTGTAAGTTCATTCCCTGATACTTTTGATGCATGTACACTGCCTACGGGTATTGATACTTTGCCAGTTGATGTTTTGTATGGCGCTGATAAGGACTGGACCTGGAGCCGCTGGACCTGGGCCGCTTCTCCTGGTACAGGAGGGTTGTCAACAACAACGGGAACCCATGTTGTAATCAACACATCGTTGCTTTCAGGCCCTACAACATATACTGTAACTGGTACAGACAGTGCGACAGGTATGAAGTCGTGCAATACCAAAGTATTTATTTTTACAGTGCGCCCTTGCCACTTTGCTTTTGCCAATGCCCCTTGTGAAGGCGATACACTACACCTAAGCATGACTGGCGATACTGTTGGCGCATCTTATTTCTGGTTTGGCCCGCACGGATTTACAAGCCCTTCGCGTACACCATATATATATCCTTGCACTCTTGCAGATACAGGTATGTACCATGTAATTAAATATGTTGGCTCCCTGCATGATACAGACTTTGTACATGTAGTAATACATCCGTTGCCCCATCCTAACCCAACCAGCAATGTTCCTAATGCGTGTGACCCACTTGTTGATCCGCTGACACTGACATCTACGCTTGACTCGGCAGGTGAAACATTCTTATGGACAGGGCCAGCCGGTTTTACTTCTACATTGCAGAATCCAACAGTACCTGGTTTTGATTCTTCTATGCAAGGCGTTTATGTGGTAACCGGTACAACTATCTGGGGATGTAAAACAACTCAGTCTACAAGTGTAATCCCAGGCATTACTCCTGCATTCGACTTTTCAATCGGTTATGGTTGTGACTGGGATACTGTAAGGTTCTTTAACCATACCAAAAATGCGAATAGTTATCAATGGATATTTGATGATCCTACACCGGATGCAACTACACGTGAAGCTTACCATGTTTACAAAGCGAGCAATAGAATCTGGCATGTAACACTCAACCTGAAGAATGCGGCTAATTGCGTAGCATCTATTGCTCATGATGTTGATGCCCGCCATGAAATTCATGCTAAATTCGCTGCTACTCCAGATACCATATGCCTGAACAACGGAGCGTTAGTTTCATTCCTGGATAGTGCATATGCTTTTGACAGTTCGTTCAGGAATACGTCGAGCAATCCTCCGTACATTGTTCCATCTTCTTATTCATGGAGTTTTGGTGACGGCGGAACAGATAATTCAACTTCTCCATCACATACTTTTGTTAAGCCGGGTATTTTTGGTGTAACACAGACTGTTACAGATGCTATGGGTTGCCGAGATTCAGTTACACATCCTGTTTATGTGGTACAGATAAACATAAAATCTTTCCATGATACACTGTTGTGTATTTCACAGCCGCTTGCTTTGGTAAATACTGTGACTTCAATTCCTGACGGCAAGTGGGGTTATAGTTTCTCTTGGAGTGAGTCATCGCCCAACCTAGACCACAACGACATACAGGTTCCATCTTTGTTCAGCCTGGGAACTTTCACAGACATACTGACTGTAACGATTCCTGGCGTAGTTCCAGATGGTTGCCCTTCGATGGATACAATTGTTATTCACTCGGTAAAGGGCAAGAAACTAGACCATCTGACAGCTGAAGCAACAATAGACTACGGCGACAAGATACAGCTACATGCCAGCAATGAGGTGATTTATTACTGGATGCCTAACGACGGATCTTTGGATAACAATAATATCAATAATCCGATTGCAACGCCAAAACAAACAACAACATACACTGTGTTTGGGTATGACATTAACGGCTGCCTGGATTCTGCAGATATAGTTATCCACGTAGATACTACAATGAATCAGGATGTTCCTTCTGCATTTACTCCTAATGGTGATGGAAACAACGATGTGTTCAAACCAGTAGGTATCAAGTTTCAGTACATGGTTGAGTTCAGAGTGTACAACAGGTGGGGTCAGGAAATGTTCTATACCAATAACAAGGAAATTGGTTGGGATGGTACTTTCCATGGTGTGCCACAGGACCTGGGTGTTTACAATTACCTGATTAGAGTCGCCAAGCCGGGACAAGATAACGTTGTGTACAAGGGCAATGTAACGCTGATAAGATAGCAATCTAAGATGATAATATAATTATGGAGGGGTTGCCTTAATTGGCAACTCCTCTTTTTTTAGGAAAGCAGATTTCGTAAATTGTATTGAATATAAGCAGTTGTGGCTGTGCTGCATTGATAGCAAGGCAGAGATTAAGAGCTGATGCAATTGCGCGGCAGCTATCGTTAAATTGTTTGCTGTTGGTAAATCATTGGGCTGGATAGCTCGAACAAGTGCAGCGCGGCAGTTATTTTTTGTATTGCTTCACAATTTCCTTCATTTCATTGAGTTTCATCAGAGCTTCAACGGGGGTTAGTGTGTTAATGTCTGTGGCTTCCAGCAGTTGCTGAATTTTGCGGATGTCGTCTGTAACACCATCAAAGATGTTAAGCTGATAGTTAGGCATTGGCTTGATGTTCTTTACTTTTTGCATCGTATCGCCTGTGCCGGCATGTTTTTCCTCTAGTTGTGCCAGTATTTCATTTGCCCTGTTGAGCAGTTTTGGTGGCATGCCCGCCATTCGCGCCACCTGAATACCAAAGCTGTGCCTGCTGCCACCGGGTGCCAGTTTTCGAAGGAAAATTACTTTATTGCCGGTTTCTTTATGGGTTATATGATAATTTCTTACGCGCGGCAGCTGGTTTTCCAGTTCATTGAGTTCGTGGTAGTGAGTAGCAAACAGTGTTTTGGGTTTGGCAGGGCTGTTGTGCAGGTGTTCTACAATGGACCACGCCAGCGATATGCCATCGTAGGTGCTGGTGCCTCTGCCTATTTCGTCGAGCAAAACGAGGCTGCGCTCACTGATGTTATTGATGATGCTAGCCGTTTCATTCATCTCCACCATAAACGTACTTTCACCGCCACTGAGGTTATCTGATGCACCTACGCGGGTGAAGATCTTATCAGTCATCCCGATGGTGGCAGCATCAGCCGGAACAAAACTGCCCATATGTGCCATCAGTGTGATTATAGCTGTTTGGCGAAGTAGTGCTGACTTACCGCTCATGTTGGGGCCAGTGAGAATAATTACCTGCTGTTCTGATTTATCGAGGCTGATATCGTTAGCTATATAGCTGTCACCGGCCGGCAGCTGCTGTTCAATAACCGGATGACGGCCAGCCTTGATGTCAAGAACAGGCTCGTTAACTACTTCCGGGCGATGGTAATTGTATTTGTGGGCATTGTATGCAAAACACAACAGGCAATCGAGTTGGGCAGTGATATGAGCGTTATTCTGGATAGGGGAGATATAGGGTTCAATGGTTACCAGCAATTGTTGGTAAATTTCCATTTCTATTACCAGTATCTTATCCTCTGCCCCCAGAATTTTTTCTTCATATTCTTTTAGTTCGGGTGTGATGTAGCGCTCCGCATTTGCAAGTGTTTGCTTGCGTATCCACTCTGCCGGAACCTTGTCTTTATGGGTATGGGTAACCTCAAGGTAATAACCGAATACGTTGTTGTAAGAAATCTTTAAAGAAGATATGCCTGTCTTCTGAGCTTCGTTTTGCTGAATCTGCAGCAGGTAATCTTTACCGTGCCTTGAAATTTTGCGCAACTGATCCAGTTCTTCAGAAATGCCTTCCCGAATCATTCCACCCTTGCTGGCCATAGCAGGCGCATCGTCAATAATGGTGTTCCTGATAGTTTGTTGCAGTTCAGGCATGGGTAAGAGCGGCCCGGCAAGCGCCTGCAGTGATGTATCGGAAGAGGACATACACTGAGTGCGCATTTCTTCCATAAAACTGAGGCTTTTGGCCAGTTGCATCACTTCTCTCGGATTTATCTTCTTTAGCGGAATCTTGCCAACCAGCCGCTCCACATCACCGATTTGTTTTACCAGGTGCGTGAGCGAATGGTTCAGATTCTGCTCCAGAATAAAATGGTTCACCAGGTTCAGCCGTTGTTCAATGCGATTGATGTCGAACAATGGAAATATCATCCAGCGTTTCATCAGCCTTGCACCCATGGGTGTATGCGTATGGTCTATGGCTTGCAGCAAATTTGTACCCTGATCGTAAGTGCTGTGCACCAGTTCCAGATTGCGGATAGTAAATCTGTCCATCCACATAAACTCTGTGGCAACAATACGCTGCAGTGTGCTGATGTGCTGCAGATTTGCGTGCTCTGTATCTTTAAGATAATGCAACACAACACCGCATGCTACGACAGCAGACCTGAGATCGTCGATGCCAAAACCTTTTAAAGACTGAGTCTGAAAATGCCCGAGCAGCAGTTCGTAACAATACTGGTCGCGGAAAATCCATTCGTCGAGCTGGAAAGTATAAATCTTGGTGTCAAACTGTTCTCTGAATTGCTTGACCTGGGATTTGGAGAGCAGAATCTCTGATGGTTGAAAGCTCTGCAGGAGCTTATCCATGTATTCAATATTGCCCTCAGCCGCATAAAACTCACCGGTTGTGATATCGAGAAATGCAACGCCGCAATTGTTGTCGCTGAGGTGCAATGCTGCCAGAAAGTTATTGGTGCGGTTTTCCAGCAGTTTATCGCTGGTGGCAACGCCGGGTGTTACGAGTTCGGTAACTCCGCGTTTTACGATGCCCTTGGTTAGTTTAGGGTCTTCCAGCTGATCGCAGATGGCTACACGGTAACCGGCTTTTACCAGTTTATGTAAATAAGTATCAAGGGCGTGGTGTGGAAACCCCGCGAGGTCAACAGACGATGCAGCACCGTTTGACCGTTTAGTGAGAGTAATACCCAGCACCCTTGCGGCTATATGGGCATCTTCGCTAAAGGTTTCGTAGAAATCACCTACGCGGAACAGCAGGACAGCATCGGGATATTTAGCTTTAATATCCTTGTGCTGCTTCATTAAAGGCGTTTCCGCGATTTTCTCTTTTGCCACGGCGCAAATATAATGGCTTTAAACCGCGCAGTATTGCCTATTTGCAGGCATTGCAGCGATTTGTTGGTGAAATGTGGATAAGTGCAGCTATCGGTTTATGGCTGTTTTTCCAGTGCGCTGATGATTTCAGGAGCATCGGGTGGCGTACCGGGTTTGAAAATGGCTATGAGTTCCCCTTTTTCATTGATCAGGTATTTCTGGAAATTCCATTTCACTTTGCTGTCAGCGTAATTATTGTATTTTTTTTGCGTGAGCCAGATATAAATAGGGGCTGTGTTTCTGCCCTTAACGTCTATTTTAGAAGCCATTGGGAAAGTAACGCCATAATTTTGCTGGCAAAATGCGGCTATTTTTTCGTCGTTGTCGGGTTCCTGCCTCAGAAAATTATTTGAGGGGAAACCCACTACCACCAGACTGTCTTTGTATTTTTCGCTAATAGCCTGTAATGCCTTATACTGGGGTGTAAAACCACATTTGGATGCAGTATTAACGATCAGTATCTTTTTTCCTTTGAATTGTGAGAAATCTATGGTGCCGCCATCGAGGGCAGTGGCCTTAAAATCATAAATACTGCGTGGAACCTCCTGCTGTGGCTTAGGTGCAAAAAAGAAAAAGGACAATAACAATAATGAGACCGGCATTGTATGCAAATGTAAGCCGAAAAAACGCCCAAAAATCAAAATAAGGCTCGGCAAGCAGGCCGGTTATAAACGCTCGCAGGTGGTGTACCAGCCATTACCCGTATTGGTGCGGGCATAATAATTGGCTTCGTTGGTGGTGATATTGTCAAAAATGGTGTCTTTCACTACATTGTTGAATGGGTCAACATTATTAACCGATGTGCATTTGAACGAATACTTAGTATCGGACTGCCCTTTCGAACAACCAAGTAGCAAAATCGGAAAAAGCAACCAACAATATCTGAGCATTTCATGAGGTAATTGAGATAAAACAAAGTTAACCAAGCAGGCGAAAAAAAATACATTTCGCGGAGCGGATTCGGCAAAGGTATAATTAATTGATGCATATTGCCCGTGAACTAGTTGCAGTATTCAACAAGATTGCCCAATTGCAAACAATTCAGCTTATTTTTGGGTGCAAATGGGTACTCGTTTTTCCGGCTGGATAATATTATCAGTGTTTTTGTTTTGTGCAGGTTGTGCTAATATAACAGCACCTACAGGTGGCCGTAAGGATACAACTCCGCCCAGGCTGGTATCGGCAGAGCCGGGTGATTCACTCAGAAATACGAGGGTAAAGCGGATTGAACTGTATTTTAATGAATACATTACGGTCAACGATCCTACCAGAGAAGTGCAATTGTCGCCTTTGCTCAGTATAGCACCCGTGGTAACCGGACTGAACAAGCATGTAGTGGTGAAAATAGTGGATTCGCTGCTGGAGGAGAATACCACCTACCGTTTGTCGTTTGGCAACGCCATAAAAGACCTGCATGAGGGCAATGCATTTGCCAATTATACGTATACTTTTAGTACAGGTGGTTATTTTGATTCACTGGAGCTGCGTGGGAATGTGGTAAACGCACAGACTGGTATTTATGACCTGGATGGGGTATGTGTGGAGTTGTATTATTCGGCAGAAAATGATACCGCGGTAGCACGCCATAAACCAAAGTATATAGCTAAAGCAGATGCTACAGGTAATTTTGTATTTAGGGGATTGCCTAAGCGCCCTTTCAGGATATACGCACTAAAGGATGTCAATGAAAACCAGATGTATGACGGTGTGTTGCAGGGAGAAATGATAGGGTTTCTGGACTCAAACGTAACGCCTGTGGCTAAAGCTGAACACCCTGTGACATTAAAGCTGTTTACGGAAATTGCGGATACTGCTGTAAAAAAAGTTATTGATTCAGTAAAGGCCAACAAAGAGAAAACGGGCAGTGGGCTCAAGAATAAAAAACAATCAACAACAAAGACTGACCCTGCAGGCTACAGCGTGGCGTTGGATACGAGCAATGCAGAAAGAAAAACGTTTGATGTTACCGGGCCAATAAAAGTAGCAATAAGCAATACGCTAATTCTGAACAAGGAGAAAATCACGCTATCGTTTGACAGTGGAGGATTGAATGTGCCGGTTGCTATTTCTTTTGACAGGGATACGTTACTTCATGTTTTGAGAATCAGGCCTGTAAAATGGAAGGAAAATACTGTGTATGTTCTGAAACTTATGAAGGGGTTTGCCAGGGACACGGCGGGCACCGACATGTTGCCGTCGCGCTATACGTTCAGGACAAAAGAAGAATACGATTATGGTGAGATTACTGTACACCTGCCATCGAAATATTATGGGCCAAACTTTCTGCTTCGTGTGATGGCAGACAATGATAGTATATATCAGAAGCCAGTTACAGATACAATTGTTAAGTTGGCCTACCTAAATCCTGCAAAGTACACGATGCGTATTATTGCTGACAAAAACCATGACGGCAAATGGAATACCGGTGAGCTGCTGGCCGGCAAACAACCGGAAGAGGTGATACCCTACAAAGAACCGCTGAATCTGAGGGCTGGCTTTAAGCACATCATAGATTTTGAGAAGATACCACCTGCAAATAAACCCGTAATTGGCGGAAAATCCCTAAAGTAAAAGGTAAGTCGTTTTAGTGTGTTGTGGCTTCAGTTATCTGGGCGCAGCTTTGCTATGGCGCCGCTGGCAAATACGCTCATATTACTGCAAATAAAAAAGCCAGTCTGAGAACAGACCGGCCCCTATAAACCTTATGAAATGCCGGAATGAAAACAGACCAGCTCTATATACCCTATGAATACAAAAGTAGCAAAAATGAACTGAACAGAGAAAGAAAAAAATAGAATTTTTTCATTCGATTAACATATTTTTTGTTTATATAAATATTTTGCACTAAAAAAATAAAAACACAGGTGATTATTTTTCCATTTTTGCTTTGACCTTTATATTGACAGTCAGATTGTCGGCCATGGTCATGCTGCCACTGCCAACTGAAAAATCACGGCGGTTGATAGTAAATGTACTATTGAAATCTGCTACATCGCCTAACTGCAGGAAATCAAAAGGGATTTCGATTTCTTTGGTTACGCCTTTGATGGTAACTTTGAAAATGCCCGCATACTGAGTTCCCTTCATATATAGCTTTTCAGACGAAATCTCGATAAGCTTGTATTTTTCCACGTCAAGATAATGACCGTCTTTAATGTTCTTGTCCCGAATATTGATGCCAGTCTTAAGTGTACCGGCTTCTACGGTGCCACTTAGTTTTGACGCGGACAATTTATCGGGGCTGAAAATCAGTTCTGTCTTCAAGTCAGAGAATTTACCGTTAACAGCCAGGCCTGCGTTTTTTATCTTAAACGAAACATTGTACGTAACCAGGCTCCATTTTTGCTTCGCATAGGAAACCGAAGCAGAGAGTGATGAACACAACAAGGCGATTATCAACAGTTTTTTCATTGGAATGAATTTAGGTCGGTGAAATTATTTTTTCGAGGAATGCTGGCCCATGGTAACAACATACCTTAGTACCTGTTCCTGCTCTGCCGTGCTGATTCGGATTTTATTGCTTTTTTCCGCTTTCTCAGCCATTGCCGGTACGATTCTTCTCCATTGAACCTCTGTCCAGGAACCAGGGCGCTTGTGGCAGTGACATTGTGTACACTTTTTATCAAAAACGTCCTTCCCTTTGTTCAGGTCATCTAAAGTGAGGCCTTTAAAAATTGCAGCCCCTCTTTCTGCATCAGGCTGGGCAGGAAGCAAAAGTTTGGCACTGCAGGAAGAGAGCAGAATGACTACAGCTATAACTATGATTTTTTTCATCACACGCCAGTTTTGGGAACAGCGGTTAATTGCGGTTCGAATTTATACACAAATGTAACTTTGTTGCGGCACAAAAAGAAAAGCCTGGTTGTATCAGCAACCAGGCCTGTTATTGTGGTGATTTGTTATTGTATCTCTAAAGAAGTTGTATACTGTGCACCATTGTCCATGCTGTTTACTTTCAGGTAATACATCCCGGGTTTCAGTTTTCTTGCATCCATCACTGCTGTATTACCTGTGCTGATGACAGAAAGGGCCTGCCTGCCGGCGATATCGATAAGGCTCACAGCAGTATTGCCTTCGATGCCAGTGATATTGATTAAACCGCAGGCCGGATTGGGATAAACAGATATGCCGGATGCCTGTGCATTATTGTCATGTACACTGGTGGTGCCCAATCCAAAAGTTAGGGAATGGGGGCTGCTGTTCACATCGAAAGCGGTGATGAGCGCATGTGATGCTTCGTTATAAACCGAAACAGAGTCTTTGAAATGGTTTACCACCCAAATTTCCGGCCTGTCAGGGTGCCTGTACATATCAAATGGTTCTCTGGTGCCAGTGTTGATAGAGTCAATAATAGACATTGTGGCGGTAGCGTACACCCGAACTTTAAAGTCGCTGGGGAAAGAAACAAAAATCTTACTGCTGTCGCCGGAAATGGCTACGCCACTGGGTGTAGAAGGTGCAGTGCTGGCGGAGTCAATTATTGCTTTTGTTGCAGCATTGATTTTATACACTTTGTTGCTTGTCCATGCCACTTTGTAGCAAAGAGACCCACCCGTGGTGAATTTCATTTCGCCATTATCGGTAGTAACGGGAGATGTAGAGAAAGAAGAAGATGTGAGGCCGGATGCGTAGTTAACAACATACATAAGGTTGTTGCTGGTAACCCAGACTTCCTTTGAATTGGGGCGCTCTCTGGTGTACTGAGGAGACGGTATGGCTATGCTGTCAGTTACTGTTTTGGTAGCGGTATTGATGCGTGAAAGGCCATAGTTTGTTCTGGTGAACAGTGTGTTTGGCTCATTATTGGCTGTTATTTCATACGCAGTATAGTTCATAGAATCGGTGATTGTGAACGATGACGGGTCAATGAAATACAGGTACTGATGTAGAAACCAAGTGCCGAAAAACTTCATCCGGTCATTGGAAGAGCACACAAAAGCAAATCCGCCTGTTGGATTGCCAACTGTGCCAGTTTTGTGATAGGTAGTGCCGTTTACAGCAGCCATGCCATTAAATCCGCTTACAAGAACTGGTTGGGCAGATGATACCATTGCAGCGCAGAGCATGGTACTAAGTAATGTAGTATTCTTTTTCATAGAATGATATTTGTTTATGCAAAATTATTCTATGGAAAAAAGCTGACAATACCGTCTGCAGGGTATTTTTTGGCAACTAACGTTTTATAAAAGTAACTATGCTGCAAAATGGAAAGCAACGAGTGTGCCCTTGCCGGGGTGGGAATCTATTTCCACTGTGCCATTATGCACCTGCACTCTGGAGATGATGTTTTTAAGCCCCATGCCGGGTTTGGTGAGTTTTTTTGTATCAAATCCAACACAATCATCTTCAATTGTAACAGAAACGCCGTCTTCGTCTTTTACAACTTGTATATTGATGTTTCTGGCGTGAGCATGTTTTACTACATTATTAACAGATTCCTGAATTACCCTGAAAATTACCGATTCGATTTCTTCCGGTAGCCTGGCTTGTAACCCGGATGAGTCGAAAGTAATGCTCAGCTGGTCAGGGTCTATGTTTGAGATTAGTTCCTGAACAGCTGATTCCAGCCCTGATTTTGCAAGGGCTTTTGGCATCAGCTGGTGCGATATGTCACGGAGTTCGTTATAACTTTTTGAAACCAACGAAAGGATCCGGTTTGCTTAAGCATTTGTGGTTTTATCAATATTGTTTTTTGCGAAATATCCATTCAGGTTCATCAGCGAGGCAGAGAGTAACTGGCCAACTCCATCGTGCAGGTCGGCGGCAATGCGCTTTCTTTCTTTCTCTTCGGCATTCAGCACTTCTCGAGTGGTGATTGCCTGTTGCCGGTTGATCTCGGCTTGTAGTTTTGCTTCTGCTTTTAATTTGCGCCTGTGATATACCAGATAGCCAAACAGAGCAGTAACAACCAGCAATGCCAGAGAAATAAAGAGCTGGGTGTTTTTCTGCCGGAGTTTCAGTGTCTGTATGGTAGAAAGGTGGCTCAGCTCCTTAATCCTCTGTTGGTGTTTTTCTGTCTGGTATTTCTTATCTGCTTCAGCAAGCTGTTTGGCTTTTGCCTCGTTGTAAATCGTATCATTGAGCAGGGCGTACATCTTATGCAACTCCAGAGCCTTGCTGTATTGCCCCTTTTTTTCGTAAATACCCGACATAAACTGATAGCAATACTGAATAAGGTCTTTATATTTCAGCTCTTTGGCCAGCGCCAGTGCTTTCTCAGTGTACATGTTGGCACTGTCATATTGTTTCATGCTTTCCATTGTTTCGGCAATGTTCATGTACACAATTGCCACATCCAGTTTTCTGCCTGACTGAAGTTTGTAAACAAGCGCCTGTTTCTGGCAGCCAAGGGCACTTTTCAGTTCATTTCTTTTTGCATAAATGCCTGCCAGGTTTTCGAGGCTGTATGCTATGCCGAGTGGTACATGTATCTGTGTATAAAGAATAAATGCCTGCTGGTAGCAAAAAAGTGCAGAATCGAAGTCGTTTTTACGTTCGTAATAAATGCCTATCCTGTTGCAGCCATCAGCCAGCAGCGTATCATTTTTGAATTTTCTGGAAATTTCCAGGCCTTTCTGCAAATGTTTTTCACTGATATCGGAGTATTCATTTTTTGAATAAACCTGGCCCAAAGAATAGTAAAGTGGGGCAGCTTCAATAGTAGGAGGGTACTGCTCAGCTCGCCTTGCAGCATCCAGCAATATTTTTGTAGCCTGGTCTGACTGGCCATTCAGAAAGAGTTTAGTACCCCATAGCTGCTGTAGCCGTGTTTCACTACTGATGTCGCCTAGTTTAACTGCCAGTTTGGTGCCAATTTCAGTATAATACTGCAGAGAATCTGAACTGTGGTCAAAGGCGCTTTGTGCCGCCTTCACCAACTTGTTCAGTTCGTTTTGATCACCCTGGGCAAAAGAAGCAGAAATGCAGTACAGACAGAGGAAAATTAAAATAACCTGTTTAAGCATTTGTAAAATGTAATTTTCGCCGGCACCTTGCAATTAGCAGGTATAGCACCAACTGTGCAATTAATTGCTCCTTGTTTTTTCTATTATTTTAATGAATTCCGGGCTAGCTGCCAGATTTGCAAATGCTGGCTCGTTAATCAGCTGATTCAAGTCGTTATAGCCCAGCTCGAGTGATTCGTGGAGCGCTTCAAGAGCTTTTTGAGGCAAGCCTTTTTTAGCATAGAAGATAGCAGATAGGTAAGGTACATCAGGATTTTTAGGGTCAGCTAACTTGAAGATGCGTAAGTAAATCTCTGCGTTGGCCAGGTCGCCAGTCTTGAGTGCATGGGTAATGTTCAGGTAGCTAACCAGTCCAAGATAGTTGATCAGCCGTTTATTCATTCCGGCTTCGCGGGGGGATTTTGCATTGGCTGCCAGGCCTTCCAATTCACTCACCTTATTTATCCACCATTTCTCATCTTGCGATGTATACTGCTGGGCAAGTTCGTGCTGTAGATTGGTTTCGATACGCTCCTGCCTTGCCAGCGAGGCAAATTCTTTTTTGTAAGCCGCGCTGGTATCGAGGGCAGTGTATTGTTTTTTGAATGCAGCAATATCAATCATGCCGTCCAGCAATTTCAGAATACCGGCTAAAAACTGATGTTCTCTGATTAGGTCATTGTTGCCTCTGGCTGCCTTTGCTCTTTTCTCGAGGTCAGCCCGGAGTGCCAGCAAAAGTGCTGTGTCAGTTTTTGGAATCAGTTGTTTCTTTATAGCATCTGCCTGCAACCAGAGCAGGGCAGTCTGAAACTCATTCGCAGGTGCCCAACCATGCACTCCCTCAGATACGATGAGCTGGTGCTGAAACCCATTTTGCTCCAATACGCCGTCCAGGTGCTCCATCTCCATCAGGTTGAAATCGTATTCACCCACCAGGCCAATGTAGGCGAATTGATTCTGGATGGTACGGTCAATACCGGGGAAGCCAGCCGCGCATCCGATAACCCCTGTTATACCTCCGTTGAAAATGGCAATGGAACTGGCAACTCTTGACCCGCCGGAGAAACCGGAAGTGTACATCCTTTTGGGGTCTATATTTATTTTATCCCTAGTGTCGTCAAAAAGCACTTTAACCATGTCGTTAGTTACAGGCCATGGTATGCCGTTTTTGGAAACGTTGGAACCGACTAGTACAAAGCCGTATTTGTCAGCCAACTCCTTGTATGTTTTTAAAGGCAGTGAGCCACGGGCATGTGCATCAAAGAAGTAAATACAAGGATGTGGCCTTTTGTGTGTATATCCTGTGGGCAGGTAGAGCGCATAGCTGTTTGTAGGCTGTGTTTTGCAGAAAACGCTGTCAATCACTTTTCCTTTGGCAAGCGTACTATCGTAAGGGTGTGCAGGAGCTGCTGCTGCAGAGTCTGTCTTGGCCTTGTATCGTTCGCTTCCGTTTCCTGAATTGCATGCAATGCAGCATGCTGCCAACAGCAACACTGAAATATAGGATCGGTATTTTGTAGCTATATGATTAAACATAAACAATCCGGACAAATATAATTCAAAAGGTTGCTTTGTGTATTCGTCTAGCCCTGTAAGTATTTATGATATTTATCACTGTTGTGGCTGTAAGGGCATAATGGGTGCTAAAAGCCGGAGCGTGTATCACCAGATTTTTCGCAATATAATTAGGATGCATTAAATGCATTAGTTAATTAATTTGAGATATAAATGTGCTGGCCGGTAACATGGTGTAAATATTTAACAGTTGTTATACTGAGGAAATTACCAAGAGTTGTTTTTTTCGAGGTAATTTTATCTGTAAAACAAGTAGATGCCTGAACTGAGTGATACAATACAAGAAGCGACAGAAAATGTCAAAGCAAGCAAGCTCCACGGCAGGGTGGCCATATGGGTAGCTATTGTAGCCACATTTATGGCATTGTGTAATGTTAAAGACGACAATATTTGCCAGAAAATGTCGCTGGCACAGGCAAAAAGTGTGGATGAATGGTCGTACTATCAGGCGAAAAGCACGAAGGAGGTAGTTGTGAAAAATGCGCTGGAAATGCTTGCTGTACAAAAAAAGCCTGAATTTGAACCACTGATTGCCAGGTATGAGCAGGAAATTCGCCGCTATGAGCTAGAGAAAGATTCCATAAAAACCAGGGCAGAAGGGTACAAAAAAGAGTATGATGGCTTGAATCTGTATGATGACCAGTTTGACCTTACAGATGCGCTGCTGAGTATTGCTATTGCTATTTTTGGTATTACTGCACTTACGCAAAAGAAATGGCTGTTTTATTTTGCGGTATGTATAAGCCTCACAGGATTTGTAATGGGTGCCGCTGCCTTTATGGATATAAGGCTACACTCAGATTTTATTTCAAATATTCTTGGGTGATTGCTAACCTATTGGACTGACATTTCAACTTTGTGTTTATTAAAAGGCTTTCGAACCCGGAAGCCTTTACTTTTTGGATAGGTAGGCTGGGAATTTGAATAGGCAATCGCGTAAATAGCTAATTGTACAAGTGTTTCTGGCTAATTGGCATTGTGTGTGGAGTGCCTGAAGGTTACTGACTTATGTCATTGGCCATACTGACTATTGTCATGTAAATAATTTTTGGGCGTGGTTACGTTTGCGCTTTCAAAATTATATATGCCATTTTATCACAGTTTAGGCGTAATACCAGATAAGCGCCATATAGTAGCCCGCCAGCCAAACGGCAAACTTTATCAGGAAGAACTAGTTGGCACCCATGGTTTCGGTGGGCTTTCTTCTCTTGTTTACCATCTTTATCCGCCTACAGGCGTAAAGCAGAAAGGGGAACCATATTCGGCCAGGCCCAAAATAGCTATTGAAAACGGCCTGAATGCCATGAGTTTTAATGGTTTTAATATTCAGCCTGAGGCTGAATATATGAAGAGCCGCAAAACACTTTTTGTGAATGCTGCTATGCACATAGGGCTGGCAGCACCTAAGGAGTCGACACAGTATTTCTATAAAAATGCAGATGCTGATGAAATGCTGTTTGTGCATAAAGGCAGTGGAACCGTGGTGACCATGTATGGCGAACTGAAATTTGCCTATGGTGATTACATCATTATTCCTCGCGGAACTGTTTATCAGATCAATTTTGATACGCCAGACAACCGCCTGTTGTATGTGGAATCGTTTGATCCTATTTTTACGCCACGCCGCTACCGCAATGATTTCGGGCAGTTGCTGGAGCATTCTCCGTTCTGTGAGCGAGATATCAAACGGCCAACCAATCTGAAAACATTTGACGAAAAGGGTGATTTTGATATCTATATCAAGAAAAAGGGTATCATCTTCCCCTATACCTATGTAAATCATCCGTTCGATGTGGCAGGGTGGGACGGATACCATTATCCATACACCTTCAGCATCTTCAATTTCGAACCGCTTACCGGCCGCATCCACATGCCGCCGCCCATACACCAAACGTTTGAGAGCAAGAATTTCGTGGTGTGCTCTTTCGTGCCTCGTTTGTACGATTATCACCCACAGGCTATACCGGCCCCCTACCACCACAGCAATATAGACAGCGATGAACTGCTGTATTATGTAGACGGTGATTTTATGAGCCGCAACAATATAAAAGCAGGCCAGATAACACTGCATCCGGGCGGAATACCTCATGGCCCTCACCCCGGAGCAATAGAACGCAGCATAGGCCAGAAAGAAACTAAAGAACTGGCAGTAATGATTGACCCTTTTGCACCGGTGAATATTACCGAAGAGGCAATGAATATTGAAGTAGAAGGCTATTATAAATCATGGTTAACTGAATAAAACCGAAAAATGGAAACAACCAACCTGAAAGACGTACGGAATTACGATTACGGAATCAACAAGATATTCGATAAGGCAGAGGATTTTCTGCCCATTAATGGGACGGACTATGTGGAACTGTATGTGGGCAATGCCAAGCAGGCCGCACACTATTACAAAACAGCTTTTGGTTTTCAGTCGCTGGCATATGCCGGGCTTGAGACGGGCGTGAAAGACAGGGCATCGTATGTACTGGTGCAGGATAAGATCAGGCTGGTACTTACCACGCCATTGTCGGGCGACTCGGAGGTGGCTGATCATGTGAAAAAACATGGCGACGGTGTTAAGGTAATTGCGCTGTGGGTAGATGATGCACGCAAGGCGTTTGACGAAACAGTGTCGCGCGGGGCGGAAGTATATTTTGACCCAATAGTAGAGCAAGATGCAAACGGAGAGGTGGTGCGTGCAGGTATCCGTGCATACGGCGACACAGTGCATATTTTCGTTGAGCGCAAAAACTATAAGGAGCTGTTCCTGCCGGGTTTCGAAAAGTGGGAGTCTGAATATAACCCCACATCTGCCGGGCTTAAGTACATAGACCATATGGTAGCCAATGTGGAGCTGGGGTCAATGAACAAATGGGCTGATTTTTATGCCAGGGTGATGGGTTTTGCCAATCTGGTAACATTTGATGATAAGGACATCTCAACCGAGTATACGGCCCTGATGAGCAAGGTAATGACCAATGGCAACGGCCGTATCAAATTCCCGATCAATGAGCCGGCAATAGGCAAGAAGAAATCGCAGGTAGAAGAATACAATGATTTTTATGGTGGCCCCGGTTGCCAGCACATTGCCGTAGCTACGGATGATATCGTATTTACAGTAACGTACATGAAGCAGCACGGTGTTGAGTTTTTACATGTGCCGGGTACTTATTACGACACGGTAGCAGAGCGGGTTGGCGAAATAGCCGAAGACCTGGCTATACTGAAGAGCCTGGGTATCATGGTAGACAGGGATGAAGAAGGTTACTTGCTGCAGATATTTACAAAACCGGTAGAAGACCGCCCGACTTTGTTCTTTGAAATTATTCAGCGCAAGGGAGCCAAGTCTTTTGGCAAGGGTAATTTCCAGGCTTTGTTTGAGTCTATTGAGGCAGAGCAGGCACGGAGGGGAACGCTATAGAGCATAAACAAACGAAACAATTAATTTTTTGAGATTACGATAAACTTAAAACTTATGGAGCTTCTTGAAAAAAATGAAAAACTGCAGGATAAAGCATCCGGGAGTTTTGAGGCTAAAATAGAGCGCGATGATGCCATAGAGCCGCGCGATAATATGCCGGAAGGTTACCGCAAACACCTGATTCGCCAGATGTCGCAGCATGCGCACAGCGAAGTAATAGGTATGCAGCCGGAAGGTAACTGGATAACGCGTGCTCCGTCTCTGAGGGCTAAGCAAATACTGCTGGCCAAGATTCAGGATGAGGGAGGGCATGGCCTTTATTTATACAGTGCTGCTGAAACGCTGGGCATAAGCCGCGATGAGATGATAGCGCAGCTTCATTCCGGCAAGGCAAAGTATTCCAACATTTTTAATTACCCGGCGCTTACATGGGCTGATATAGGAGCTATAGGCTGGCTGGTTGACGGTGCGGCTATTGTGAATCAGGTATCGCTGCAGCGTACATCATATGGCCCGTACAGCAGGGCAATGGTGCGCATCTGCAAGGAAGAGAGTTTTCACCAGAGGCAGGGGTATGAGATCATGGCCAAAATGATGAGCGGTACTGCGGCACAGCGTGAGATGGCTCAGGATGCCATGAACCGCTGGTGGTGGCCGTCGCTCATGATGTTTGGGCCGCACGAAAGCGAATCGCCGCGTTCAGGTGATGCCTTTAAGTGGAAGATCAAAAGAAGTACCAATGACGAACTCAGGCAGAAGTTTATAGATAAAACGGTGCAGCAGGCTGAGGTGATAGGCCTGAAAGTGCCGGATGATCAATTACGCTGGAACGAGGAAAAGAAATCTTATGATCATGGCCCAATCAATTGGGATGAGTTTCATAGTGTGATCAATGGCAATGGCCCGTGCAATAAGCAGCGCATGGCTCACCACAAGAAGGTTCATGCCGAAGGTGCATGGGTGCGTGAGGCAGCCGAAGCATACAGATTGAAAGAAGAAAAACTGAATTAATTAACTATTAAAACTAATACAGCTATGGATACTCAGTTGGGCAAGTGGGAAGTTTTTATGCAGGCTAAGCCTGGTGCGAACTATATACATGCAGGCGCCATACATGCTTCTGATAAAAAAATGGCATTACAGAATGCCCGCGACACATATACCAGGCGCGGCGAAGGGACAAGCATTTGGGTAGTGCCTACCGATGCAATTGTGGCATCAAACCCCGATGACAATGATATGTTCTTTGATCCTTCAAACGACAAAACTTATCGTTTACCCACATTTTATGTAATGCCGGAAGGCGCTAAGGCAATCTAAATATCTTTATTTTATGACTGAACAACAAGCTTTATATAAATACTGCCTGAGGCTGGGCGACAATGCGCTCGTACAGTCTTACCGGCTTTCGGAGTGGTGCAGCAATGCGCCTACACTCGAGGAGGACCTTGCACTGGTCAATTTTGCCCTTGATATGACGGGCAGGGCTCAGGCTCTGCTTACATATGCAGGTGAAGTGGATGGCAACGGAAAAACCGATGATGACCTTGCATACCGCAGGGGCGAGCGTGAATTCTGTAACCACCTGATCAATGAGCAGCCCAATGGTGATTTTGCGCACACAATAGCCAGGTTACTGTTTGTTGCCACATATGAGTATCTGTTTTATTCGGAGCTGATGCGCAGTGCTGATGAAAGGCTGGCATCTATTGCGGCTAAGGTAGTTAAGGAGAGCCGCTACCATATGACTCATGCAAATGACTGGGCAATACGCCTGGGTAATGGCACAGATGAAAGCCAGCGCAGGATGCAGGCTGCAATTGATGCGCTGTGGATGTTTACCGGAGAAATGTTTGAGACGGATGCTGTAGATGCTTTACTGCGTGATAAAAATATTGCTGTTGACCTTGGTAAGATAAAGCCGGTATGGATGGAGCGCATTACCGAAATGGTTAAGATGTCTGGCCTCAGCATGCCGGAAGGGGCATATATGCAGTCAGGAGGGCTTAAGGGCATACATACGGAGTATCTGGGACATATGCTTACTGAAATGCAATACCTGCAACGCGCTTATCCTGATGCAGCATGGTAGTAAATCAATTTACAAAGGAGGATATTTTGCAGATATTGTCTGTAATCATTGATCCTGAGATTCCGGTGGTGACAATAGAAGAGATGGGCATGCTGAAGGATGTGAAGGTAAATGGTGATGAAGTGGAAGTGTTGCTGACGCCCACATATACTGGATGCCCTGCCATGAATCTGATTGAGCAGGATATTAAAATGACACTTGCCTCCAAAGGAGTGCAGCACGTGAGCGTAAAGCTGGTGTATGACCCGGCATGGACTACCGACTGGATGACAGACATAGCTAAGGCAAAAATGAAATTGTATGGCATTGCGCCTCCGCTTACCTCTGCCTGCAACAGTGAGCGTTTTACAGATAATGTAATCGAGTGCCCGCATTGCGGATCAAAGCAAACCCAGCTGATAAGCCGCTTTGGCTCTACTGCCTGCAAGTCTTTGTTTACCTGCAAAGCCTGCCTGGAGCCCTTTGAATACTTTAAGTGCCACTAACACAGAATGAGCTGAGAATGGGTTATATAAAAACAGGCCAGCCGGTGAAATGAAAATTTCGCCGGCTGATTGTTTTTTGTACTCTTGCAGGAGTGAAGCCTATTTTCCAGGCATTCTGTTTTTTATATCCATGATCAGCGTTTTTAGTTCCTGCATATCAGTTTCGGGGGCAGGCATAGTGCTGGTCTGGTGTTTGTAATATTTCCAGATCTCTATAATATCATTGCTGTTTACCGTATAGGGGGCATAATTCCGGTTCAGCGATTTCAGCCGCACTTCGCCGTCAGCCTGCACTGTTACCAGCTTAAAAACAAAGTCCTGCTCATCTTTAAGTATAACTATACAGGGGGTATCTGGTTTCATGCTTTTCCAGTCCTGTACATACTGCGCTATTATTTCGCTGTTTTCGGGTATAGGCAGCATAGAATCTCCGGTTGTAGGAAACATTCTGAATGTGCCTGACTTTGGCAGGTTAGGCAGGCTGAACTTTGGCAGTGCGGCTATGAATTCCGGGTCGTTGTATCCGGATCTGTAGCCTGCTTTAGCTTTAACAGGTACATACTCGGTGTTTTCCCTGTTGTTTTTATCTACAGTAATTGCCAGCAGCCTTATGCCGCTGCCAGTCATATACACATCATTGCCTGCCAGCAGTTCTCTCAGTTTCAGTTCGCCCAGTTTCGACAGGTCGGTTTTCAGCAGGGTATCTACGCTGACCTTGAAATATTCCGAAAACTGAATCAGGTCTGCGGCAGAGGGGTTAATGGTTTTTCCTGATTCCAGCGCCTGCAGTTTATTTCTCGATAGCTCAAGCTGGCCAGACAGTTCTTCCTGGCTCATTTTCTTCTTTTCGCGAAGGAACCGGATATTATTATGAAAAAAAATCTTTGCAGGTTTCATTTTCTGTTGTTATTATTGGAAACATACTATTGTTGCTATTGGCAACAAAGTTAAACAACTTTTCTGATAATGCAACCGGCAAAACAGGATATAATTCAGCAGCTGCAAAAAGAAGTGCTGGCCATGCAACGGCTCAAAAGGGGAGCAGGGCACATACTCAGTACCGGCCTGAGGGAAGTGGAAAAGGCATTCCCTGACCAGGCTTTTCCGTTAGGCGCTGTGCATGAGTTTATCAGCAATGCCAAAGCTGATGCTGCTGCAACCAGCGGGTTTATGGCGGGCCTCATCAGCCAGCTGATGCAAAAGAGCGGAACGGTGGTATGGGTAAGTACCAGGCGAACAATTTTTCCACCAGCACTGGCTGTATTCGGCATAGACCCCGGGCGTATCATTTTTATTGACCTGTGGCGGCAGAAAGATGTTTTGTGGGCCATTGAGGAGGCATTAAAATGCAGCGCCCTGCCTGCTGTGATAGGGGAGTTAAGTGAACTCAGCTTTACCGAATCGCGGCGGCTGCAGCTGGCTGTGGAACAAAGCAGGGTAACAGGGTTTATACACCGCTACAATCCGAAAAGCGAAAATATTACCGCATGCGTTACAAGGTGGAAGATACAGCCGCTGATGAGTGAAACAGGCAGTATGCCGGGCGTTGGTTTTCCGCGCTGGAATGTGCAGCTGCTTAAAGTGCGCAATGGTAAGCCCGGTGCATGGCAGATAGAGTGGTCGGAGGGGAGTTTTAAACAGGTGGCCGGGCAGGATATATCTGTTGCGGCAATTCAAAAACGCAAAGCAGGATAATATGGGCAAACGTTATGCAGCTATATGGTTTCGTCATTTAAAGACGGATTGGATGGCCAGGAGGCAGCCGGCGCTCAGAGAAGTGCCGTTTGTACTGGCTGCGCCGGAGCACGGGCGCATGGTGATAAAAGCTGCCAATGTGCCTGCCCAGGAAAAAGGGATTGATGCTGGCATGGTTGTGGCAGACTGCAGGGCTGTGCTGCCTTCACTGCAGGTATTTGATGATAAGCCTGATCAGGCAGGGAAATTACTGAATGCACTGGCAGAATGGTGTATACGCTATACGCCTGCGGTTGCGACAGATATGTCCGACGGATTGATACTGGATGTGAGCGGATGTGCACATCTGTGGGGCGGGGAGCGGCCCTACCTGAAAGACATTATTGTGAGGTTGCGTGGTTTTGGATATGATGTGCGTGCTGCCATTGCAGATACTATTGGTGCAGCATGGGCGGTAGCACGTTATGGAACCAGCTCTCCGGTAGTGGAGGCAGGCCTGCAGGCAGATGCATTGCTGCCGTTGCCGCCAGCAGCATTGCGGCTGGAAGCGGCTGTACTTGAACACCTCAGGAAATTAGGGTTATATACAATCGGCAGCTTCATTCATATGCCCCGCAGTGCATTGCGCAGGCGTTTCGGGCAGGGGCTGCTTACGAGGCTCGATCAGGCAACCGGGCAGGAGTTTGAAATGATACAGCCTATACAGCCGGCAGAGCCTTATCAGGAAAGGCTGCCCAGCCCCGAGCCGATAAAAACGGCTGCCGGAATTGAGGCCGCACTGCAGCAATTGCTGGAGATGCTGTGCCGGCGGCTTGCAGCAGAAGGAAAGGGGTTAAGAAAGAGTGTATTTAAATGTTTCAGGATAGATGGCGTAGTACAGCAGATTGAGACAGGTACCAACCGGGCTACGCGCAATGCGGCACATTTGTTTAAACTGTTTGAGCTGAAAATAGCCAACATAGCACCTGCGCTGGGAATAGAGGTATTTGCCATAGAAGCAGGCATGGTTGAGGATATACCTGTGACGCAGGATGCCTTATGGGATTTTACAGAGGGCGGCAACGGAACGGCAATAGCAGAGCTGCTGGACAGGGTAGCAGGCAAGCTGGGTGTGCAGGCCATTCACCGCTACCTGCCTGATGAGCATTACTGGCCGGAGCGGTCGGTAAAAACAGCAGCTTCGCTTGCTGAAAAAGCACAAGCCTGCTGGAACCCCGGTCTGCCGCGCCCTATACACCTGCTGCCCGATCCTGAAACAATTGAGGTGACTGTGCCCATGCCCGATTATCCGCCAATGTTGTTTCGTTACAAAGGAGAGCTCTATCATGTAAGCAAGGCTGATGGCCCTGAAAGGATAGAGCAGGAATGGTGGCTGCAGCGGGGGCTGTACCGCGATTATTACAGCGTAGAAGACAGAAAGGGCGCCAGGTACTGGATATTCAGGGCGGGCAGTTATGAGCAGGGCGACCCGCAATGGTTTATTCACGGATTTTTTGCATAAAAAGTATATGAGTTACACAGAATTACAGATCACGACAAATTTCAGCTTTTTAAGGGGAGGCTCTCATCCTGAGGAAATGGTAGAGCAGGCACTGGCGCTGGGCTATAAGGAAATAGCTATTACAGACAGGAATACGCTGGCCGGTATTGTGCGTGCGCACATTGCCGCAAAAAATAAAAATATACGCATCATACCCGCCTGCCGGCTCGACCTGCTAGATGGCTTAAGCCTTCTGGCTTATCCAACGGATAAAGAGGCGTATGCACGGCTTTCGGCTTTATTATCAGAAGGGAATCAGCGGGCAGAAAAAGGGCAGTGCCATTTATACAAAGCAGATGTTTTCCGGTATGCAAAAGGAATAAAGTTTATTGTGGTTCCGCCGGCTTCGCTGAACCTGAATTATCAGTTTGAGCCGGATTTTTTTACACAGCTGCGGCAGTACAGGCAGGTGCTGGGCAGTAACCTTTATCTGGGTACAGTTCGTTCTTACCAGGCTTACGACAGCAAAATGCTGTACCGGCTGTGCGAGGCATCGGCAGCGTTTGATATTCCGATGGTGGCGGCAAATGATGTGCATTATCATAACCGGGAGCGCAGGGAACTGCAGGATATACTTACCTGCATCCGTGAAAAGTGTACCATATACAATGCCGGTTTCCGGCTGTATCAGAATGCGGAAAGGTATCTGAAGCCTATACCCGAAATGGAACGCCTGTTCAGGCAGTATCCGGATGCCATTGCCCGAACAGGAGAAATTGCAGCTGCCTGCCGCTTCTCGCTCGATGAGCTGCAGTATGTGTATCCGGAAGAGATAACCAGCGATGGCCGTACGCCGCAGGAGGAGCTTATTTATCTGACGTGGCAGGGGGCGCATGACAGATTTGGCACAAACATTCCGCAGCATATTAAAGACACAATTGAATACGAACTGGAATTTATAGAGCGTAAGAATTATGCCGCTTATTTTTTAACTGTTTATGACCTGGTGCAATTTGCAAGAGGCAGAGGCATTTTATGCCAGGGCAGGGGGTCTGCGGCTAACTCAGTGGTGTGTTTTTGCCTTGGGGTAACGTCGGTTGACCCGTCTAAATTCAAGCTGCTGTTTGCCCGCTTCATGTCTGATGCCCGTAATGAACCACCGGATATAGATGTGGACTTTGAGCATGAAAGGAGGGAAGAAGTGATACAATACATATACCGGAAGTATGGGCGGGACAGGGCCGCTATTGTGGCAACGGTAACACAGGTGCATTTTAAAGGGGCAGTGCGCGATGTAGCAAAAGCAATGGGGCTATCAGTTGATGCCATAAACCGACTGTCTGCTTCGTCGTGGGAGTTTACAGATGAGTGGTTTGAAGGGAAGCACACAACCACAGGCAGGTTTGATGCGCATGATACCCACCTTATGAAAGTATTGCGGCTTACCCGGCAGTATATTGGATTCCCGAGGCAGCTGGGGCAGCATACAGGCGGGTTTGTTATTACGCAGGGTAAGTTGTCTGCCCTATGCCCTGTACTGAATGCCCGTATGGAAGACAGGACATGTATTGAATGGAACAAAGATGATATAGAAGCCCTGGGTTTTCTGAAAGTAGATGTGCTGGCTCTGGGTATGCTTACCTGTATCCGCAAGGCATTTGACCTTGCAAAGCAGCATTATGGCCTGGGCCTCTCACTGGCTAAAATAAACGAAAAAGATGATCCGGCTGTGTATGAAATGATATGCCATGCAGACACTATTGGCGTATTTCAGATAGAAAGCCGGGCGCAGATGTCTATGCTGCCACGCCTGCGCCCCAGGTGCTTTTATGACCTGGTAATTGAGGTGGCTATTGTAAGGCCGGGCCCTATACAGGGCGATATGGTGCACCCGTACCTGCGCCGCCGCAACGGCCAGGATGAGGTGAAGTACCCATCGGAGGAGCTGAAGGAGATTTTAGGAAGGACACTGGGCGTGCCACTGTTTCAGGAGCAGGCAATGGAGATAGCTATTGTGGCGGCAGGTTTTACGCCTGCAGAGGCCGACGGGCTACGAAGAAGTATGGCCACCTTTAAGGCTAAAGGCAAGGTGAGCGACTGGCATAAAAAGCTGGTGGGGGGTATGATGGCCAAAGGTTATGAAGAAGAGTTTGCGAACAGGGTATTTAAACAGCTGGAAGGTTTTGGCAGCTATGGTTTTCCTGAGAGCCATGCAGCCAGTTTTGCACTGCTGGTATATGTGTCGTGCTGGATCAAGTGTTATTATCCCGATATTTTTGCGGCAGCCCTGCTCAATAGCCAGCCAATGGGTTTTTATCAGCCTGCGCAGATAGTTATTGATGCCCGGAAGCATGGTGTGGAGGTGCTGCCGGTAGATATCAACTACTCATACTGGGATAATGTGCTTGAGGAAAAGAAAGGCAGGTATTTTTCAGTACGGCTGGGTTTCAGGCAGGTAAGCGGGCTCAGGGAGGAAGATGTGCAAGCGCTGGTTGCGGCCAGGGTTGCACCTTTTACCACTATACCCGGCCTAAGGGATGCTGGTGTGCATGTGGCCACACTGGAAAAGCTGGCAGCGGCAGATGCTTTCCGTTCTATTGGCCTGGACAGGCGGCAGGCGCTATGGGAGGTGTCGGCGTTAAACGACCGGCCAATGGGCCTGTACACAGGCCAGCAGCCCGAAGCAGCATCAGAGCAGGGGCTGGAACTGCCAGTAATGAAATTGTCGGAGCATGTGGTGCAGGACTATGGTGCAGTATCATTATCGCTGAAGGCACACCCTGTAAGTTTTGTAAGAGATAAGCTGCAAATGCTGCAGGTAACGCCCAATAGTGGCCTCAGCCAACTTGCAGATGGTGCGCCGGTGAAAGTGGCAGGTATGGTGCTGGTGCGGCAGAGGCCTGGCACAGCCAGCGGAATATGCTTTATTACTATTGAGGATGAAACAGGAACTGCCAATCTGGTAGTATTTAAAAACCTGTTTGAACATCACCGTCAGGAAATACTTCAGTCAAGGCTGCTGATGGCGGAGGGTAAAGTGCAGGTGGAAGGGGAGGTGATACATGTAGTTGTAAAGAAGTGCTGGAATGTATCTGGCCTGCTTCATAAACTTACTGCGGCAGGAGCGCAGGAATATGCCAGTGTAAATGCAGTGCAGGTATTATCGAGGGCAGACGAAAAACCAGATGAGCGTTATGCTGCAAAAGACAAACGGGTGCAGCGGACAATGGCGGTACAAACAGAGATGTTTAACGGAGGGAGGAATTTCAGGTGAGAGTGGGTACATGCGGTGTATATAAAAAAATAAGGCCCCCTGTTTAAGGAAGCCTTAGTAGCGAGGAGGAGATTTGAACTCCCGACCTCAGGGTTATGAATCCTGTGCTCTAACCAACTGAGCTACCTCGCCAAATTTCGAGGTGCAAAGGTAGAAAAAACCATTCAATAAACGGCTGTTTTGTTGAAAAATATTGAAAATTGGATTGATTTTTTCCTTTTGCCTACCTTTGACATATCATGCAGGAATTACCGGTAATCAGCTCGGCGGAGGCAAATACTGAAAAACGTGTCAAAAAGCCAGATTGGCTGAGGGTGAAGCTACCCATGGGCGAAAATTATCGCCATGTGCGCGGTTTGGTAGACAAACATAAGCTGCATACCATATGTGAGAGCGGCAACTGCCCCAATATGGGCGAATGCTGGGGAGAGGGTACAGCTACTTTTATGATACTGGGCAATATCTGCACCAGGTCGTGCGGGTTTTGTAATGTGGCTACCGGCAGGCCGGAAGAAGTGGATTGGGATGAACCGCAGCGCGTGGCAGAAGCTATGATGCTGATGAAGGTAAAACATGCGGTAATTACATCAGTAGACAGGGATGAGCTAAAAGATGGTGGCTCCATAATCTGGGCCAATACAATAAAGGCGGTAAGGGCGCTGTGCCCCGGCACTACGCTGGAAACGCTGATACCTGATTTTAAAGGCGAATGGGATAATCTGCAACGTATTATAGATGCCGCACCTGAGGTGGTATCACATAACCTTGAGACTGTGGAACGCCTTACCCGTAAGGTGAGGATCCAGGCCAAGTATCACAGGAGCCTGGAGGTAATACGCAGGCTTAAAGATGGCGGAATGCGCACCAAGAGCGGCATTATGCTGGGGCTGGGCGAAGAAAAAGACGAAGTGCTGCAGTCTCTGCGTGACCTGGCCGATAACGGCTGTGATGTAGTAACGCTGGGGCAGTATCTGCAACCTACAGCCAAGCACCTGCCTGTGGTTCGTTTTGTACATCCTGACGAGTTTGCTTACTTCCGTGAAGAAGGCTACAAAATGGGGCTGGACTACGTTGAAGCCGGGCCTCTGGTGCGGTCGTCTTACCACAGCGAACGGCATGTGTATCCGGGAGGGGTGAAGCCTGAATAACTTATTTCTTTAACTGCGGCCTTGACTGCATAGCGGCGATCACCGGTATCATGTCGGAGTAAATGGAATCCAGTTCTTCGGGATGTTCTTTATACCAGTCCAGGCTGGCATCAAATTGTTCCTTTGTAATGTTGTAGTGCGCAAAAACATCGTGGTAGAAAACTGCCAGTGAATCGAAGTTTTTGGAGCCCTCTTTGTGCGAAGTATCTTTTACTGATATACTGTAACTTTCGGCGAGTGAAATATCTGTGAGCAGGTGCTGCATTACCTGCCTGGGCAGATGGCTACCAGACGAATTGTTTTTACAGGCAAGTGCCGTAAAAGAGATGCTTATGATAATAATTGCTGTTCTGATGTTCATTTTTACAAATCTAGATAATGGCGTGCTCTGGTATTGCCGCTAGCGGTATGCGCCGTATTTGGCGGCATTTGGTACATCCATAGACATGAGTAAAGTAATATACTGCCCGCGCTCATTTTTGGGTGCCTGTGCCAGCAGATGCAGTATTTCCTCGCTCTTGGCATTAAAGAAAAACTGGAGCAGTATGGAGCTGGGGTTTTCGCGGTTTACATTAAAAAGCCTGCGCAGATTCACCAGGATTCGGGTTCTTGACTCGGCGGGCTTAAATGCCATGCTGTCAAGGCCCTCGCGGTGCATCTGGTACCAGTAGCCCCTTACATCCCCAAAACGGTTATTAAGCAGCTGGTCTACCAGCCAGTAGCGGTTGCGGGTGCTTTCCATAGCTTTCCAGCCGGCAATGCCTTTAGCATCAGGTGCATTGGTTACTACGTTTTGTGCTTTCTTAAAGAAGTTGGTGCCGCCGTTAGGCGAGAAGCTGTCATAATCAAGCCCAAGCACCAGGTATGCGTAGTATGCAAAAATAGCAGTAAGATTTGATGCCAGCGGATTGGTGCCTGTTACCTGATTGTCATCGAAGTTGATGGAGCTGTACTGAGAGTAATGGAATACCACATCTTTATCCACATAATTGATCAGATTGCTGGTGTAGCTGGCATTGTATACTGGCCGGGTTGCCTGAATGTTGAGCGTGGCGGTATAGGCCTCGGGATCTGAGTTTACATTGTTGGCAGTAATATTCAGGAGGATGTTGCATTCGATTTTCTCTGTGGGTGCAAAATCATCAGTGCCCCATTTGTGCGAGTTGATAAAATCGTTGAGTGCTTTTTCCATGCCCGTGAAGACCTGGTTGTCTACACCAGAAATCTTATCGTGCCGCACCGCTATTTTGCAATTAAACTCCTGAGCAAAGCCCTCGAAGGCTGCGCCGGACATGATCAGTAATATAAAAACTATAATGCGCATCTTAGTTCTACAATATGGCCTACAATAGCCGCAGCGGCATCTGCCTTGCTCTGCAGCGGTAAACTTACAGGTTCTTTGCCGGGTTTCAGCAGGGTAATCTTATTGGTATCATGCCCAAAGCCCGCCCCCTCATCTTTCAGCGAATTCATCACGATCATGTCGGCGTTTTTTTCTACCAGTTTTTTGGCGGCATAAGCCAGTTCGTTATTGGTTTCCAGTGCAAAGCCTATTAACGTCTGGCCGGGTTGTTTTATTTTGCCCAGGCCTGCAAGTATATCCTTTGTTTTCACCAGCTCCAGTGAGAGTGTGCTTTCTTTCTTTTTTATTTTATCGGCGGCCTGCTCTGCGGGTTTGTAATCTGCCACAGCGGCGGCCAGCACAGCTATTTCGGCCTGTTTAAATGCCTCAGTGGTGGCTGTATACATTTCATCGGCACTGGTTACGTGTATTGTTTTTATGTTGCCATGCACAGCCCGCTCAGTGGAGGGCCCCAGCACCAGTGTAACTTCTGCCCCACTTTGTGCCAGCGCTTCGGCAACGGCAATGCCCATTTTGCCCGTGGAGAAATTGCCTATGAACCTCACGGGGTCCAGTAGCTCGTAGGTGGGGCCGGCTGTGACCAGCGCATGCACTCCCTGCAGCGGTTTATTTACTGAAAAAAAAAAGCCTAAGTGCTGTACAATGTCTTCAGGCTCAGCCATGCGGCCCTCGCCAACCAACCCACTGGCCAGCTCGCCGTGAGTCACGGGAATGAGATGGTTGCCATAACCGAGTATTGTGCTGATATTAGCAGCAGTTGAAGGGTGTTTCCACATGTCTTCGTCCATGGCGGGGGCTATGAATATGGGGCAGCGCGCCGACAGGTATACCGCACAAACCAGGTTATCGCACAGGCCATGAGCCAGCTTGGCCAGCGTGTTGGCACTGCATGGTGCAATAATCATGGCATCGGCCCAAAGCCCTAGTGCCACATGGTTGTTCCAGGTGTCGCCGTCGCTGATGCTGCCATGCACGGGATTTTTGGAAACTGTAGTCAGGGCCAGCGGGCTCACAAAGCTTTTGGCAGCATCCGTCACCAATACCTGCACTTCGGCGCCAGCTTTTATAAGCAACCGCACCAGGTGTGGCGTTTTATAAGCAGCTATACTGCCGGTGACTGCCAGTACTATTTTCTTGCCCTTCAATGACATGGAAGTAAATTACAACGCAAGTTAGTTAGAATTAGTGGGAGTTGGGAATTTGGGAGTTGGGAATTTGGAATTTGGAATTGGGAGTTTAGTAGTTAGTAGTTAGTTGTTAGTCAGTGTTGCGTGAGGTGTTGCGAACTTTGGCCGCATCGATTGCCGCAGAGTCCTCGGCCGGCACACGAAGGCTTTATGAGAGACTCTGCTGGGACAGAATAATCTCGTTGCACACGCTATTCCGTTGCATTCTTCCCGAAATGCTTCGCGACAGGCTGTTGCAAACGAGGACGATTGGGGATGTTATTGGGCAAGGTGCTAATAATCGGGAGATTTTTTCTTTCACTGTACCACAGCTGCGCCTCGCTTCGTTGCAGTCAAAATGACGCCTTTATTTGGGCTTTAGATACGGTGAGTGAAAGCAAATGTAAATGTAAATCAAGCGGCGTAGCCGCAAAAAAAGAAGCCCCGGACAAGCCGGGACTTCAGAAAGAAAATGGAGTTATAAATTATGCCATAGCATTAATCCTCTTAACAAGGCCTGATTTAAGGTTGCTGGCTTTATTTTTATGAATAACATTGCGCTTAGCTAATTTGTCTATCATCGAGATCACTTTGTTCAGTTCTCCCTGTGCAGTTGCTTTCTCTGTTAATGCTAATAAATTACGCATTGCGTTACGGGTAGTTTTACCATAATAACGATTGCGCTCACGACGACTTTCACTCTGACGGATATCTTTTTTGGTTGCTTTATGATTTGCCATTAAACTTTGTTTTTAAAGGACTGCAAAGGTAAATAAAATATTGTATTTAACAAAAAACTTTTCAGGCTACTTATTTGCAGAGAAATAGGTTTTGGATTTCTTGCCCAGCTGGTCTTTTTTCTGCAGGAAAATATCGAGTTTATCCTTGGGTACGCGCAGGTTGTAAAAAGGAGTAGGGTAGGTGCCGTAAACAAACATTTCGTAATCCACGTTCCAGCGGGCCAGCGCTTTCTTGTCGGCACCAATTTCCTGGGCTACGAGGTCTAGCAGCAGTGGCTCAGTGATTCTTACAATAGCCATGTTTTTCAGCTCTTCATCAGAGTAGGGGGCTTTCTTAACCGGGACAAAATTGCCGGGTTTTGCTGCGGTATTAGCTACCGCTGCAGGCACCACTGGGGCTGGTTCTTCTTCTTTGCCAAATTTGAAATCTACCGGAATGCTGCCCAGGCTGATGAATTTGCTCAGGTTTTCGAATATGCTGGCGGTGGCTATGAAAGCCAGCACATGGCCCTGTGTTTCGCGGGGCAGGAATTCTTTAATATCCCAGAAATTACGGCTGCCAGTGCGGTCTATCGCTTTCTGAACGGGCGTTGGGCCACTGTTGTAAGCGGCTATTACCAGCAGCCAGTCGTTGAGCTGGCTATACAGGAGCTCCAGATATTTTGTTGCTGCAAGTGTAGATTTAACAAGGTCGCGGCGTTCGTCTACTTTTCTGCTTACAGAGAGGCCCATCATACGGGCGGTAGTCTCCATGAGCTGCCAGGGGCCTACTGCACCGGCGCGTGATACCGCATTGTGATTGAGCGCAGACTCAATTACAGCCAGGTATTTGAGTTCGCGGGGCATGTTTTTCTTCTCCAGTTCATTATCAATGATGGAGAAGGGCTCAAGGCTTTTGTTCTGAACGCTGCCCAGTGTGTTGTAGTGCAATTCCAGGTATTTGCGTACAAAGTCGTTTACGTATTCGTTTTTCTCACCGAAATAGGATTTTTCGCCGGCGAGTGGCACATGGCTGTATTTGTCGTTTTTGCCTGACAGGTTGTTAGCCAGCAGTGGTGTGCCGGATGTTTTGCCTGCGGTGTTGTTATTCAGCACTATTACTGTATCCTTCTTTTTTGCCTGAGTCTGAGCCAGAACAGCAGAAAATGAAGCCATACAGAGCAATGCTGTGAGCAAATACCGGTATCTGCTTATATTAGTATAAGGATGACGAACCATTCAAATGATGAGTTTGAAAATTAAGAAAAAGAATGTCAGCGAATCAGCAATTATGCGTTGCTGGAAGGTGTATTTCCGCCGGGAGACTGGATTTTGTCTTTTTCTTTAACTCCTGCTTCAATTTCGTTTTTAATACCGTCTTTAGCTTCATTGAATTCACGAATTCCTTTACCCAGACCTTTAGCAAGTTCGGGTATCTTCTTACCGCCAAATAATACAACAATGATCAGCAAAGTAATCATCAATTCGCTTGCATTTGGTACAAACAATAACAATACCGGATTCAAAAACACTGTAGCCATAACGATGTTAGTTTTAAACAAAAATTAATAAATGTGATACCTGGGTTATGAGCAAAGGTAAAACATTATCTCCTAAAAGTTGAATTTTCACCCAAATTTAAGGATTCGGATATACGGTTAATATAAATGTGATGGTCCGTTTGGGTGATTATTTACCGGCTTTTATGCCCTGTGTATAGGTTCTCCATTTTTCAACGACCTCCGACATGTCGGCCGGCAATTCTGAATCAAACTGAATCCATTTACCATTTCCGGGGTGCGTGAAGCCAAGTTCCTTTGCATGGAGCGCCTGACGGGGCAGGATTGCAAAACAATTGTCTATGAACTGCTTGTAGCGGTTGAAGACAGTACCTTTCACTATCCTGTCGCCGCCATAGGTGGCATCATTGAACAGCGGGTGACCAATGTATTTCATGTGTACCCTGATCTGGTGTGTTCTGCCGGTTTCGAGGCGCATTTCCACCAGCGTTACATAGTTAAACCGCTTCAGCACCCTGTAGTGGGTAATAGCCTCCTTGCCGTAATCGCCGTCGGGGAATGCATCCATGATCTTACGGAACCGCAGATTCCTACCAATGTTCACTTCAATAGTTCCTTCATCCTCTGCCAGGTCGCCCCAAACCAGTGCAATATACCGCCTGTGAACTGTGTGTTTTTTGAATTGAGCCGCCAGCAGTGTCATTGCTTTTTCGTTCTTGCCAATGACTACCAGGCCGGTTGTGTCTTTGTCTATACGGTGCACCAGACCCACCCGGTGCAGATTGTCGATTTCAACCTTTTCCTGCTGTAGGTGCCACGACAGACCGTTGATCAGTGTGCCGCTGTAATTGCCGCAGCCTGGGTGAACCACCATACCTGATGGTTTGTTTACGATCAGTATGTCATCGTCTTCATAAGGGATATTGAGCGGTATATTTTCCGGAATAACTTCCCGACTTTCAGGTTTGCGGGTTTCGAAAACAACGATAGTGTCATTTGGCCGTACGCGGTAGTTTGATTTAACGATCTCGTTGTTGACCAATATAAACCCATCTTCCAGTGCCTGCTGAATTTTATTGCGGGTGGCACCTTCCAGTTTGTTCATCAGGAATTTGTCTATCCGCAACGGCTCCTGGCGGGCAGTGGTGGTGAGACGCAGCCTTTCCACAGGCTCGTCGCCCGCCTCGGTAAGGTCTTCATCCGGATTCTCATCATCCCATACGTCTTCGAGATCTGTTACTACTGGCATGGCACAAATATACCCTCTAAATGATAAATCAATAGCTGTAAACCGAAAAGGAGGTGCAGCATGGTTTGTTATGACCTCAGCAGTCCTTTGCAGATGTTGGATGCAATAGCCGGCCCCTCATAAATAAACCCTGTGTAGACCTGCACCAGTGAGGCGCCAGCATTGAGTTTTTCCTGAGCATCTACAGCAGTGAAAATGCCGCCTGATGCGATGATTGGAATTTTGCCGCCACTCTTTGTATGGATGTATTTTATGACTTCAGTGGATCTGGTGCGAAGTGGTTTGCCGCTCAGTCCGCCGGGATCGAGTCTGGCAACCTGATCTGCGGGTGTTTTAAGTCCTTCTCTGGATATGGTAGTGTTGGTAGCCACAATACCATGGATACCAGTGGTTTTGACAATGGCCACAATATCGTCGAGCTGCTCATTGGTAAGATCCGGCGCTATCTTCAGCAGAATTGGTTTTCCGGCACGGTTATCCCTGTTGAGGGTTTGTAGCCTTCTGAGCAGCTCAGTAAGGGGCTCTTTATCCTGCAGCGCCCTGAGGCCGGGCGTGTTGGGGCTGCTTACGTTAACCACAAAATAGTCGACGTACCGGTACAACTCCAGAAATGATTTTTCATAGTCGCTGGTGGCGTCTTCATTTGGTGTGTCTTTGTTTTTGCCTATGTTTCCGCCGATAATTATTTGCTGCTTCCGTTTCTTCAGATTTTCTGCGGCGTTTGCGGCACCATTGTTGTTAAACCCCATACGGTTGATCAGCGCCTGATCGGCAGGCAGGCGGAACAAGCGAGGTTTTGGGTTGCCGGGTTGTGCTCTGGGTGTAACTGTACCAATCTCAATGAATCCGAAACCCAGGCAGGCAAGCGCATCTATGTATTTTGCATCCTTGTCGAAACCAGCGGCCAGTCCTACCGGATTAGGGAAGGTAATTCCCCATAAGGTGGTTTCCAGTGCCTGATTCTTAACGACAAACAAAGATTTAAACAACTGCCTGAATAGGCTAACTGAACACAGCATTGTCAGGTTTTTCATGACCAGGTGGTGCACTTTTTCGGCATCTATCTTAAACAGGAGGTTCCTAATAATTGAGTACATGGGCCGCAAAGATACAGTTACATTTCTGTGAATGAAAACGCAAGCCCGACATGAAGGACAGGGCGGAGTGAATAAAAATGAAAGTTATGTGGCGCAGTTGGATTGTGTTTCAACACGCGAAATTGGTAACTTATTTTAACAAAATAACTGTGTTGTGAATGGCGGTAACTTGTAATTTAGCACCCGGATGTACGCCAGACTGTTTTTGATTTTTCTTGTACTGCTACAGAACCACACACTGGCTACAGCACAGGCAATTCGTGGTGAAGTACTGGATGCCGACCGGCACCCGATGAAAGATGTGCATATTGAGAATATTTATACGTCTCTCGACGTGATGTCGGGTGAGCAGGGGGCGTTTTTAATTGCCGCATCGGGCGGGCAGTTGCTGGAATTCAGAAAAGCAGGTTATAAGACTACCAGAGTGAGGATTCCCCAGGGTTATATTCCGCCATTTTTCAGGATAATCATAGCAAAGGGTATTACAGATCTGAAAGGGCAGGGTATTGCTGACAACAGATATGACTATAAAAAGGATAGCCTTAGGTTTTACGAGTTATATAAGCATGAGTTAGAGTTTCCAAAGCTATCTGGTACAGATTTGATATCTCATCCTTTTTCTGCACTGAGCAAGCGCAACAGGGAAATATGGCAGTTTCAGGATACTTATGAGGAGTTTGAGCAGCAGAAGTATGTGGATATGGCCTTTAATGCGGCTCTGATAACCAAGCTCACGGGGTTGAAAGGAGATAGTGTGCAATCGTACATCAGGCGGTACAAGCCTTCGTATGAATTGCTGCGCAGTATGAATGATTATACATACTTTAATTATATAAAGAATACAGTGCGGAGTTACAGGAGCTACAATATGCCACGTGGCGCCCAATAGGTCAGTAAAAACAGAGCTCAGGCGGATTGTTTTATTTTACCTTCATTGAACATCTGATACTGGCTCCACATTGTTTCAAAAAAGTCTTCGGCAGTGAGGCAATTAGGGCGGGCATTTGAAATTCCATATATATTGCCATCTACATTGAAATAGCCAATGGCCCGCGCCGGGTTGCTAATGTGGTGTTTGCCACAACTGACTTCGTAGCCGTATATATACATTTTTATCGCATGTCTGTCGAATCTATAACTTCCGTCATTCAGCTGTACTATTTTGAATTCTTTCATTTTTAGAATGGTTTTAGGCAAAGGGATAAAAAAATCGGGCTAAGAAGTTTTTTAGATTCAAATCTTGCAGGTTTTTACTGTTGAACAAGCTGGAATTGGTTTGTAACACATTAAAAGTCAATTGGTCATGTGTTGCAGGCAGGGTGGTGGTTGGTTGTTGCAGTTGCTTTTTTTAGAAGATTAGGCTAGTGCGGAGTGTGGTTATTGCGGAGATATGTGGAAATAAATGCACGTTTTAAAGTTCTTTACTTTTGCAAAGCAGAAGAGGAAGTTAATTAATTAGGGTTGTGTAAATATGTGTATGTGCATTTAATATGGAGTTCATCAATATGTGTGAAAATTTTGTTTTTAAGGCTGAACTATTATTTTTTTTCCATTGAATTTTTTAAATAAAAAGTTTTCACTACCTTTGCAGTCCTTAAAAAAATATGGCTAAACAACCACTGATTAAACAAGACGGAACAATAGTTGAAGCACTGTCCAATGCTATGTTTCAGGTACGTTTAGAAAATGGCCATGAGATACTTGCCACAATTTCGGGTAAAATGCGCATGCACTACATCCGCATTCTGCCAGGGGATAAAGTAGGAGTTGAAATGAGCCCATATGATCTGACAAGAGGAAGAATAATTTACAGGTATAAATAAAAAAAAGTAAAAAAGAAGTCATGAAAGTAAGAGCATCAATAAAAAAACGCAGTGCCGATTGCAAGATTGTTCGCCGTAAAGGCAGATTGTATATCATCAACAAAAAGAATCCTCGTTACAAACAGAGGCAGGGATAATTGTAATTTTCTAATTTTTAATTTTAATTTTTTCAATGGCTCGTATAGCTGGTATTGACCTTCCGAAGAACAAGCGCGGTGAGATAGCACTTACCTACATTTATGGTATTGGCAATAGTACTGCCCGTTACATTCTTGATAAGGCAGGTGTTAATTATGATAAGAAAGCAGTTGACTGGAACGACGATGAGCAAACCCTCATCCGTAACGTCATTAATGCTGAATTTAAAGTTGAAGGCCAACTGCGCTCAGAAGTGCAGATGAACATTAAACGCCTTATGGATATTGCATGTTACCGTGGTGTTCGCCATCGTAAGGGATTACCTCTTCGTGGCCAGCGCACACGTACCAACAGCCGTACACGTAAAGGTAAGCGTAAGACAGTAGCAGGTAAGAAAAAAGCACCTAAGAAATAAATAGTTGTACCACTGCCTGATCCGAGGGGTGCGAGGGGAGGAGTGGTATGCGGCCGGTTTCCGGCTTATTGTTAATTGATTACCTTATTCAACAGTAAAAATGGCAAAAGTACAGCAGGCATCTGCAAAAACAGTCGCTAAGAAGCGCATCGTAAAGGTTGATACGCACGGTGATGTGCATATCAACGCCACATTCAACAACATCATTGTAAGTATCACCAACAAAGCTGGGCAGGTTATTTCCTGGTCATCTGCGGGTAAAATGGGATTCCGTGGTTCTAAAAAGAACACCCCATATGCTGCTCAGATGGCTGCACAGGATTGTGCAAAAGTAGCAACTGACGCGGGCATGAAGCGTGCAGATGTGTTTGTAAAAGGGCCGGGATCAGGCCGTGAAGGTGCTATCCGTTCGCTGGCTAATTCAGGTATTGAAGTTACTTCTATTAAGGACGTTACTCCATTGCCACACAATGGCTGCCGCCCTCCAAAGAAACGTAGGGTTTAATTAGCCAATTCGATAATTGGACAATTAGCCAGTTGGTTAGTTTCGATTTTCGGGTAGATTCACATTAAAGCGTCAATTCTTCAATTATCAAATTGTTGAATTGCAAATATTTAAGTTTCATTTTTTTTCTTAACAAGCTGTTTCGGATCGGATTTTACGATTTTTATGAGACGGAGCAGCTAAAACAAAAATCGTAATGGCACGTTACACAGGACCCAAAAACAGGATATGCCGTATATTCGGAGAACCTATCCTCGGTTCAGGCAAGAGCCTGGCCAAAAACAGCAACCCTCCGGGGCAACACGGGCCTACCCGCAAGCGCAAAGCAGCGAGCGAGTATGCAGTTCAGCTGAAAGAAAAGCAGAAAGCCAAATACACTTACGGCCTGCTTGAAAAACAATTCGCTAATACCTATGTTGAGGCTGCAAGGCTGAAGGGAGCGACAGGTGAGAACCTGATCAAGCTGCTTGAAGCACGCCTTGACAACACGGTTTACCGCTTGGGCATTGCACCTACCCGCCCTGCTGCACGCCAGCTTGTATCTCATAAGCACCTGATGGTGAATGGTGAGGTGGTAAATATACCATCTTACAGCCTGAAGCCAGGTGATGTTATTGAGCTGAAGCCAAAGAGCAAAGCCAATGTAACTGTAACCGGAATGATCCGCGGTAAGAACGTAAAGATTAACTGGGTAGAATGGAATGAAAAGGACATGAAAGGTACTTACCTGGCACATCCTGAGCGCGAAGCAGTTCCTGAGAACATCAAGGAGCAGCTTATTGTGGAATTGTACTCTAAGTAAAATGATTCTGTACCGGCCGGGCTGGTTCTGGTGGGTAACGAACACAATTTTCTGTTTTATACATTTTACTTAGGACTAAACATTTTAAATCACTAAAAAAATAAAATATCAATATGGCCATATTGAATTTTCAAAAACCGGATAAGATAGCTCTTCAGAAAACAACTGAATTTGAAGCGCAGTTTGAATTCCGTCCGCTGGAGCCGGGTTATGGTGTTACCATAGGTAACGCTCTGCGCCGTGTATTGCTTTCTTCCCTGGAAGGTTATGCGATCACTGCCATCCGTATACCAGGTGCAGACCATGAGTTTGCTACACTGAAAGGGGTACTGGAAGACGTAACAGAAATTATCCTTAACCTGAAACAGGTTCGCCTGAAAGCAGTTGGTGACATAAGTGATTTTACCAGCGAAAAAGTTGACTTGCATATCAAAGGAACTGAAGTATTCACAGCCGGAATGATAGGTGAACATTTGCCTAACTTTCAGGTTATGAACCCCAATCTGGTAATCTGTAATTTACACCCAGGTGCCGGTTTCCAGATGGAAATGCACATTGGTAAAGGGCGTGGATACGTTCCTGCTGAAGAAAATCAGCCGGAAGATGCACCCTTGGGCCTGATTGCAATTGACTCTATTTACACTCCGATCAAGAATGTAAAATATACTATCGAAAATACCCGCGTTGAACAGCGTACGGATTTCGAAAAACTGATCATGGAGGTCGTAACAGATGGTACTATTCATCCGGAAGAAGCTGTTAAGGAGGCATCGCGCATTCTTATCCAACACCTGATGATTATCACTGATGAGAATATTTCTCTGGACAGCAAACGTGAAGAGAAAGAGACCATCGTAGATGAAGAAACATTGCTGGTACGCAAAGTGCTTAATACTCCGCTTGAAGACCTCGAACTTTCTGTGCGTGCATTCAACTGCCTGAAAGCTGCCAAGATCAATTCGCTGAGTGAACTGGTACAGTATACTCAGGAGGAATTGATGAAGTTCCGTAATTTCGGACAGAAATCACTTTCAGAAATAGAGCAGGTGCTTCATGAGCGCGGCTTACATTTCGGAATGGATATCAACAAATTCCGCAGAGGAGAAGACTAATTAACATGAAAAGTGATAAGCTGAATCTTAAACGTTTTGGCTTATCACTTTTACTTTTTTATTTAACAAAGTATCCCGCAATTCCTGACACGGTGCGGGAGAATTAAAAATCAAATGTCATGCGTCACGGAGACAAAATCAAAAATTTAGGCCGCACTTACGAACACCGCGCGGCGCTCATGTCAAACCTGGCTTGCCAGATCATTGAGCACAAACGTATTGTTACTACACTGGCGAAAGCTAAAGCACTTCGCGTTTATGTGGAGCCAATGATTACCCGCAGCAAAAACGATACTATGCATAACCGCCGTATCGTATTCAGCAGCTTGCAGGATAAAGAAGCTATCAAAGAATTATTTGGTGTAATAGGTGATAAAGTTGCGAACCGTCCGGGTGGTTATACCCGTATCATTAAGCTGAACCGCCGTATGGGTGATGCTTCTGATATGGCTATGATTGAACTGGTTGATTTCAACGAAATCTATGGCAAGGATACTGAAGCAGCAGCAGCGAAGAAAACACGCCGCAGCCGCAAAAGTGGCGGTGCTAAAAAAGAAACAGCAGCTCCGGCACCTGCAACTGAAACTGAAAACAGTGCACCAGACGCTGAAGCAGCAGCACCAGCACCAGAAGCTACTACAGAAGCTTAATACTACAGCAAGAATTAACACAGAAGCCACCCATAAGGTGGCTTCTTTCATTATGAGGAATTACCGGATAGCCCGAAGTTGTTACGTCTATACCCCTTTTAACAGCATTAATGTGGCATTCCCGGAGATAGTGACATTGCAGAAAAGGATGTTCTGTATGCGCTCTGAAGTGCCTTTTTTGTAAACAACTTCAGCAGGGATGGATTGCTTGGAGAAGAAATAGTTGGCCAGCCACAGTCCGAAACCAGAAGCCGTATCATACTCACCACACAGGTGTTTGAAAACAGCGACGGTTGTTCGTGGTGACACGGAAGCTACAACAGGATCAGTGAGGAAACGTGTACGGCTGTCTCCATTCATTCCGCTGATAAGGATGTCAATATCGTCAGGTGTCAGGCCATTTTGCGCAAGCATCGCGTCTACAGCCTGCTGCAGCGATTCGGCAGTGGGCTTATGCAGCATATCAAGTGCATGAAGTGCGCAGGCAGCGTTTTCTTTATTATTACTTACTGTAAAAAAGTGTGCCCCTTCTCCGCCCACTGAACCGGGCGTGTTGCTGTGCTCCAGCAAATGAAAACTATCGGGCAGGTCTTTTTTGTAGTAATCTATTTTATTGCGGATGTAAAAGTATTCTGGAGTCAGTTCATCAAATGCGCCTGCCAGGTAGTGTTTTGTTTCAGTTGTTTCGGCCAGATTGAGCATAGCATCAAAAAGGCAGAGTTCAAGCGTGAAACCCCGGTGAACAAACGTCTGATTGTAAGACGGGCATTTAGTGAGCATGGCCAGCCAGCCATTGACAGAATTGTATGTGGACTGAATGAAGCCTGCAGGGTTGAGGGCATTTTCTTCCAGCTCAATCAATTCGTGGAGGAAAATCTCCATGTCGGTAACGCTTCCGCGAGAGGTGCCAACAATAATAGCATCCGGTGTTTTTATTCCGGCATCATCCAGGCAACGCATGCCGGCTGTAATACCGCGTTTCAGCATACGGCTCATGCGCCTGATGGCAACAGGATTAATATACTTTTTATAATCAGGGTCAATAACGTACATCTGGCCATTGCCTGAAGTAACAACGGGGTTCAGAAAGGTTTCAGCATCGTAGGTGTGCTGAGCTGAAATAGAGCAGGCCGATATAATATACAATGGTTGCCTCATGCCTTGCTGAAAATTAATGAAACATTACTGCCACCAAAACCAAATGAATTACTCAGCACATGCTGCAGGTTTGCATTTTCTGCATATTCACGCAACGGAGCAATTTCCAGCTCCTCCATTTTTGTTTCGAAATTAAGGTTGGGAATCAAGATCTGCTCGTTTATAGCCAGCAGACTGAAAATCGCTTCGATTACACCAGCGGCAGCCAGCGTATGTCCTGTAAATGGCTTAGTAGAGCTGAATGGCGGAGGTTTAGTGCCGAACACATGCTGAATGGCAAGTCCTTCGGCTGAATCGTTGTTTTGAGTTGCAGTGCCATGAGCATTGATGTAACTGATTTCAGACGGATTGATCCCGGCCATATTCAGTGCTTCTTTCATGGTACGTATAGCTCCCTCGCCGGTAGGTGAGGGGGCGGTTGGGTGGTAGGCATCGTTTGTATTGGAATAACCACTGAGGACTCCGTAAATTTTTGCTCCACGTGCCATTGCTGATGACTCAGCCTCCAGCAGGCAATAACCGGCAGCTTCGCCAAGATTCAGCCCGCCGCGGTTTTGGTCAAAAGGCTTGCAGTGCTTTTTGTCAACGTTCTTAAGGCTGTAAAATCCATTGAGTGTAAACCGGCTGAGAGCATCGCCTCCTCCGCAAACGGCACGTTTTACAAGCCCCTGTCTGATCATCCGTGCGCCCATAATAAATGAGTTGGACGAAGACGAACAGGCAGTGCTGATAGTAGCCATAAACGGCTTTAAGTTATAAAACTCAACTACTCTTTCTGTGCTCTCAGCACAATCGAGTGTGTCTATGTATTTGATGTTATGCTGCAGCGTGTCGGGTTTCAAAACATCGGCGTAGATGTCTTCCATCTTGCTCATGCCACCCACGGTATTTGCGTTGATGAAAGCGAATGCCTCAGAACGCAGCAATTCAATATCAGTTTCAGAAAGCAAATCTTTCATAGCTGCAAGCGATAATAATGCTGTGCGCGTATATCCGTTATCGCCTGTTGGTAAACCTATGTAAGATGACAATTCATCATTGCTCATCTTAATCTCGCCGAGCACAAATTCACGGGCATGGATGGTGCGCAACAAAGAGATAGGGCAGACACCGATTTTCTGCTGTTTTAATGCATTGACATGCTCATGTATACCTGTGCCTAACGCAGATATAATACCTATGCCAGTAACAACAACTCTTTCCGCCATAGGGTGGCGTTAGATTTTTCTGTTTTGGTGAATGTATTCTGCCATTGTCTGAACAGAAGACAATATTTTGCGGCCCTCGCGTGCATCTTCAATTTTGATGCCGTATTTGCGCTCTAACAGAACCATTAACTCTAATGAATCAATACTATCCAGACCAAGACCATCGCCAAAAAGAGGGGCATTATCGTCAATGTCTGCCGGTGTCATTCCCTGTAAATTTAGCGATTCAATTATCTGTTGTTTGAGCGTTACTTTAAGATCTTCCATGAACCTTTTTATATAGATATTTAATTAATTCCTTTGCGGTATTTGGTGTAAAGATACCAAAATACAAATTGCAAATTCTGATTAAAGTCAAATCGTCGAAACAAAGTTTACATTAACCAAACGCTTCATTTACTATTGCCAGCTGTTCAATGGCATGTTTTTTTGCAAAACCGGTAGCAGTAGATGCGCTGGCCGGTCTGCTGATATAACGCATCGGGAAGTTTTCCAGATTCATTTTCAGAAAAGATAATGCTCCCATATTACGTGGTTCTTCCTGTACCCACATCCATTCAGCCTTTTTGTATTTTGCTTTCAATTCAGCCAACTGGCGATGCGGTAAGGGGTAAATCTGCTCTAACCTGACAATGGCAATATCCTGTATATTCTCTGCTATCTGCTTTTCACTGAGGTCGAAATAAACTTTACCACTGCACAGTAAAACCCGTTTTACACCTGAAGCCTTTTTTACAAAAGTATCGTCAATTACCTCCTTAAATCCACCTGTGGTATAATCGGCCATAGGCGAGCAGGAGCGTACATGGCGAAGGTTGGCTTTAGGCGAGAAATTGATCAACGGTTTGCGGAACGGCCATGACAATTGCCTGCGAAGTGCATGAAAGAAGTTGGCCGCAGTTGTTATGTTAGTAACCACAATATTGTATTCCGCGCTCATTTGCAGGAATCTTTCCATGCGGGCACTGGAATGTTCGGGCCCGCCACCTTCATAGCCATGCGGAAGCAACACTACCAGCCCATTCATGTTGGCCCATTTCTGTTCGGCACCGATAATATACTGGTCAATGATGGTTTGTGCACCGTTGGCAAAGTCGCCATACTGCGCTTCCCAGATCACCAGATTATTTGGGTTGGCCATAGCGTAGCCAAACTCAAAACCCAAAACTGCAAACTCACTAAGGAGGGAATTGTAGATATAGGATTTGCCCTGCTGCCCACCGAGTGTGCTCAGACGATTATAGGGCTCGTTGGTGTGCTGATCGTAAATGACAGCATGCCTGTGGGAGAACGTGCCACGTTTCACATCTTCGCCACTCAGACGCACCTCGAAGCCGGATGCCAGCAGGCTGGCATAAGCCAGCAACTCGCCAGTAGCCCAATCTGCTTTGCCTTCCGTTTCAAACAATTTTATTTTGTCCTGGATCAGTTTCTCCACTTTGCGCAACGGACTGAAACCAACAGGCCACTGCATCAGTGCCTTGAACAGGCGTTGAAACTCTTCTCCCGAAACTGATGTATCTGGCGAAACAATGAAGTCTTCATCTTTTGCTTTGCGCAGCTCCTGCCACCACAGTTCCGGCTTCTGGTAGGTATAGGGCAGGGGTTTCTGTTTTACTTCGTCGAGCCTCTGCTGGAGTTCAGCCCAGAACTTAACTTCCATTTCCTTTGCCAGATCCTGTGCATCGGTCTCGCCATTTTGCAACAGGTACTGAGTATATACTTCACGGGGATTAGGGTGTTTGTCTATCAAGGCATACAACTGGGGCTGTGTAAATTTCGGCTCATCGCCTTCGTTATGCCCATGCTTACGGTAGCAGACCATATCAATGAAAATATCTTCATTGAATTGCTGGCGGTAGGCTATTGCAAAGGATGCGCATTTCACTACAGCTTCTGCGTCATCGCCATTTACGTGCAGTACAGGAGCATGCAGCATGGATGCCAGACTGGTGCAGTAGTCGGCTGAGCGGGCATCGTCAAAGTCAGTTGTGAAGCCAATCTGGTTGTTGATAACAAAGTGAATGGTGCCGCCGGTGCTGTACCCTTCCAGCCGCGACATCTGCAGCAATTCGTAACCCACTCCCTGGCCAGCAATGGCAGCATCGCCATGAATCAATATAGGTAGTACTTTGTCGTATTCGTTGTTGTACAAAGTGTCAGCCTTGGCTCTTGCAAAACCGGCCACAATAGGGTTAACTGCCTCGAGATGAGAAGGGTTAGGCGTGAGCTGTACATTGATTTCTCGGCCACCAGGCGTAGCAATGTTACTCTGAAAACCCAGGTGGTATTTAACATCTCCGCTACCCATGGTCATATCTTCGGGCATGTTTCCTTCGAATTCAGAGAAAATCTGTTCGTAGGTTTTACCGAGAATGTTGGCCAGTATATTCAGTCTGCCCCGATGAGCCATACCAATTACTACTTCCTGCACTCCGGCATCAGCCGCACCATTAATGATTGTATCCAGTGCAGGTATGGTAGTTTCGCCACCTTCCAGTCCGAAACGTTTCTGACCGATGAATTTGGTATTCAGAAATTTTTCGAAGATGACACCTTCGTTCAGTTTTTCCAGTATCCTCCGGCGCTCAACTATAGAGAGGGGCTTTTTCATGGCTTCCTCAAAATGTTTCTGCACCCAATGCACTTTTACTGCATCTACAATGTATGAGTATTCGATACCAACATTGCCCGTGTACAGCAATTTTAATTTGGCAACAATATCCCTAAGTGGGGCGTCTTTAGCCCCAACAAATCGGCCTGCAAAAAACGTAGTATCCAGGTCGGCCTCAGTGAGGTTAAATCGCTCCAGTTCGAGCTGCGGATTTCGGTTTTTGCGGGCACGAATTGGGTTGGTGGTTGAAGCCAGATGCCCGCGCTTGCGGTAAGCCCTGATCAGTTCAAACACACCTATTTCTTTCGCCAGCCTGTCTGTAGCGATAGGCTCTTCTTTACCGGAAAAACTGATACCTGTGGGGCCAGGATTGGCATTGTTGTAATTAACAGCAAAATCGAAACCCTCAAAAAACTTTTTCCATTCGGGATCAACAGCGGAAGGTTCGTTCACAAAATCGTTGTACAACGATTCGATATACACCGGATCTGGTCCGGTAACGTAAGAGAAATCTTTCATTGAATAGTATGTGTAAAACCAAAATAGCCTTAACAGGGGCTGGTTTGGGCTGCAAATTTAAGGTATTTGCAAGTATGCCATCAAAGGATAGGAGCAAGAGTTGGTATTTTAACTCTTCTTATTAAAATGCCTTGGTAATTAATTTCTACAGTCAATTTAAAATGACAGCAACGGGTGCATTTTAACCAGACGAACGTTTTGTGCAGAAATTTATATCGCATTACAACAGCCCCCGTCAAGTTATTAGTTTTTTGAGTGGGTTATGATATGCGATAAAAACTAATTGTATATATCGTTATTTCCAAACCATAAAGCAACCACGGCGGAATAGCAATACCGGAAAAAGTATGTTATTCAACTATTATCTGTTGCGTATTCACTTTTTGTTAGCTGATGCCAGTAATTGTGTAAACGCCGCTGGGTAGTCCGGTCAGGTCAATCTGGAAATCGTTGCCCGTTGTGTATTGGATGTTTTTCCTCAAAATGATTCGGCCTAATGGATCTGTCAACAGAACCGACAAAAGTTTATCAGTGCTTGTGTATTGAATGAGTGCATTGTTGGTGGCCGGGTTAGGGCTGACTGTGAAATCAGTTTCCGACAAGGAATGTGCTTTGCTCAGCCCTACGGTATTGCATGTGGTGAAATTATATTCAGTAGAAGGAATCCCGTTTGTTACCAACTCTAGTTTATAATTGCCGTCAGCCAACCCAACGGGCAAGGAAAAGTAAACAGTGTCTTTCTGAGAACCCCTCATAACACCTGTACTGTTCCAGTTATAAGTACGGGTGTAATGTACCAAATCGCCATAAATATTGTCATGCTGTATCAGTCTGATCAGCGGGTAATTGGTAGACATTTGCCAGTCGTCTCCATACGCTGCTCCTTCAGATATGCCATTGAACCCGTAGCCTGTAGCCATGTAGTGGTTGCAATCTATTTTAATAAAAGTATCGAGATTTGGAATTCCGCTCTCTACCTGCGAGCCGCTGGGCTGGTAGACATAATACTCTTTTGATGCCAGAATAGTAAAAAGAATATTACCATCTGGCAGTGCCAGCATCATAGTAGTATAGCATGGATTGTTCAGTGTGTCTAGTCCGTTGGGTGCATTAATTCTGGCAAATGAATTGTTTCTATAGTCAAATTCATAAAACCACATAGGTGACCGGAACACATCAGCAAATTTAGGCAGGGGTGAAAAAGCGCACAGAATTTTTCCATTGGTCATCATAGCCGCAGCCGCATCAGGTGCACTGAGGCTATCTGGAATTATAGGGCCGGCTGTCCATACTCCGGGGCTGTCAGTACCTGACGGCGAATAATAAGCGGTGTATCCACGGCCACCTATAAAGAATGCCCTGCCATCCGGCAGTAAAAATGCCGCACCAGTTTCTTTACCAAAGGTATCGTACAAAGACACAGGTACATCTGCGTCTCTCAGCCAGGTATTCTTCGAAGGAATAAACCGCTCAGATCTTCTTGAATCAATATCTACAAATAACAGGCTGTTATCTGGCAATTTCAGCCAGGCAGCTTCATCATGACTGCCTAAAGTGGCAGGTCCAACAGTATATTTATTTGTGGACGGATTATAAATAACTGTGTTTCTGGCAGGATTGACGATGCCCTGCAATACACGGCCATCGGGTAAGAGTGCAGAGTTGCCATCGTTTATATGGAATCCTGCCGGTAAAGGGCCAGCCGTTGTCCACTGCTGTGCCAGTGGATCAAACACCTCTCCGTTTGTATCTCCGGTGCCAAATTCACCACCCGCTACATAAATTCTACCATCGCGGAGCATCTGCGAGGAGCAATATAGGCGCTTATACTTCATCGTTTGTCCGCGGCTCCATTTTCCGTTTATATAATTTCCGTTTTCATCTGGGCTTAAAACATTCCACAAAATACTGTAGTATCTATGCCTCCATTGCAAGATTTGTCCATAACAGTTCCATCGGTAAGCAGTAACATGGTTCCATTGTTATAGTCAGGTGCAGGGTGTGCTACCTTTATCCATGATCCCTGTGCCACGGTTTTATGGTTTACCAATAAAATAGCGCAAAAAAGCAGGAAACTAAATTTAATTTTCATGTGATTTGATTTATTTATTTTGCTGTAGCCAAATGTAAATGAATTGAGCATTTTTTGAGAAAATATTGTTGGTGAACATCCACAAACAAACGACATTTTAATTGCGTATTTTAGCTTGGTGAAGAGAAAGTTGCTATTACTGATATTGCTTTTGGCAGTTGCATCAATTGTTTTTATGTACCTGCCAGCAAATGGATGGATTGTTCCCTATTACGATCAATATATTTACTACCCCTTGCAGGCTGCGAGGGGCAGTGTGCTTTCAGTAATTCCTTTTAGTGTTGGAGATATTGTGTATGTGATGTCCGGTGCATGCTTTACAGGTTTTTTTATCAGGTTCATAGTTCGGTTGTTCCAATCTTCAGAAGTCCGCTACAGTGCAGCCGCCAGTGTGCTCAATTTTATGAATACGGTGGTTTTTGTTTATCTGTTTTTTATGGTTGGGTGGGGCAGCAACTATTTCAAAATGCCACTATGGAAATACTGGAAACTGAATGGAGATAGCCAGCATTTTCAATTACATTCTACTTCTGACAGTTCAGCGGTAGATTCGATGAAGAGGGAGAATGTGGTTACAAAAATGATAGCAGGCCTGTATGCTTTTGATACATTTCTGGTTAACCATCTGAATCAATGCGCCCCGCAATACTTGCCGCTACCGTTTAAAGAAGTGAACCAGCGGGCTGTAGGGTACTATAAGCAGTATACTGATACCAAACTGAAGAGCAATGGGCTGGGGCTAAAGCCAACATTCTTTCGTTATTTTCTGGAGCGGCTTGGGGTGGAAGGGTATTATAATCCCTTCACCGGAGAAGGGCAGGTGAATGAGAGCCTGCCACGTTTTACATTACCCTTTCTGGTGGCACATGAGTTATCGCATCAGGCAGGAATAGCTGCCGAAGGAGATGCCAACCTTATGGCTTATGCATTGTGTACGGCAACAGATGATGCCTCATTCAGGTACTCGGCTTATCTTGAGATTTGGTTGTACACAAACCGGCGGCTGTACTACCGTGATTCGGCAATGGCTCTGCAACTGGAACACAGCCTGAACGAGCTTACCCTGCGGCACCTGGATACTTTAGAGCAGCTCAGTAAAAAATATGACAACGATTATGCCCGGTACAGTACCAAAGTATTTGATTCTTACCTTAAGATGCAGGATCAGAAGCAGGGAGTAAAAAGTTACGGCAATGCAGCAACGACGGCCTGGCAACTAGAGCAGCAAAGGCGTAACGGCACTTTACCGAGAATTATACGCATACCTTAAAAGTCAAGGATTTTTTTTGAGCAGCGTATCTTTGGCTGCCTCATTGATTTTACGCAGTTGCTCGGCTTTTTCTTTCAGCAGGTATTTCTGGCCATGGAAGAAGTCGCTGAGGTTGTCGAATGATTTTCTCCAGTTTAAGCCAACACCACTTCTTACTATATCACGGTCAAGCGTTACATCGTAGTCACTGGTGCGGAATGCATTTACACGCAGTGCCCCGGTTTTATTCAGTTTGTATTGAATTCTGAAGTCGCCGGTGAGGTTGAAGCCAGAAGATGAGCTCGTGCTGGTAGGGCGGCCCCAGTCTGAGGTGCTGCCAACCTCAACTATCAGCTTTTCATTAAAAAGGCTCTTGTTGACACCCACTTTGATTTCATTACGGTTGCTGCCGCCCTGCGACTGGTCGGTATAATTGTAGTTAGTGTACTTCACTGCTATGTTCAGGTCTTTATCGCCGGTAAGCTTGTTGATGATTGCCGTGAGGCCTGAAGATGCGGTGCTGGAAAGAATCTGGCTGACATTATTAACCGCACCCGAGATGGCAACACCTGAACCGATGCCATCCGGAGGGACGAACTGGCCTACAAGCAGCAAAGACCCGACCTGTGTGAACTGCTGCCTGGGATCGCTGTTTAACTGCCTCAGTTTTGAGTAGCCAACAGTATTCTGCGAGTGCTTGTCTTCCAGGTCAAGGTCGAAAGTGAGGGTTGGCTTGCTCAGCAACCCAAACATTCGCAGCGATACGTCCACCCACTGAGGAGTCTGAGCATCGGTAAGGTCAGAGGAACTGTAGGTTTTGTCGGCCTCTGTCAGCAGGTCTGATAGTTTTGCTTTTGCCCGGTAGGTGGCATCTACGCTCAGGCTGGTTTGAGCAAAAGGGCCATTGAAACTAATAGTACTTCCGGGGTCAAGTGAAAATGAACGGCGTATAAATAACTGGTTAAAAGTAAAAGTGTATGTTCCGTTATCTATTGTATATACACCATTTATGCTCAGGTCATTGTTAGGCGGAATCTCCATCTGGATGCGCCCGTCTCCTTTTGCCCTGATTTCATCCCCGTTTGCCTGATCCAGCACTATCACCATTTCGGCAAGTGTATTCAGGTTGGCATCTATGCTGATGCTGAATTTGTCTTTGTGTTTCTTTACCAGCCTGTCCTGTGTTTTGCCATAGTTTTTAAAACTAACATAGCTGTATGACCCTGTGCCGGAACTGGAGCTTACAGGAATAAAAATTCTTGACTTTGCAGCAGGTGCAATGTTGTATACGCTTAGCTTTAGATTATTGAATGGGCCTTTCAGCGTCAGTGAATCCATAGAGGCAATTACATTGCCGTAGAAGATATTGTTGTCATAGCTGGAGAGGTTCATTACTTCAAACTGGTCGGAAGTAACAGACAAATTTGCCTGGACATCTTTAAACAGGTTGTGAGAAAAATACCCGGTAAGGAAAGCCATTTTAGTATGGCTATCCTGAATGAGCACTTTGCCCAGGCCTATGCGCCTGTTAGATATATGAACATTGGCATATGGAATTGTGTAGTCGGTACCCATATAATCAAGATGCAGGGCTCCATTGAAAAGGTTTAGTGTGCCATTCATTTCCGGTGCTGTGGAACTTCCTTTTATATCAATTGTACCATCTACATTACCGCCAATGTGGCTTAAAACGCCCGTAAGAAATGGTGTAGCCCATGAAGCCGGCGTATTTTTGAATTCAATGCTGCCATCTATTTTTTGGTTTGTGGTACTGTCGAAAGAAATAACACCCGACGCGATTACTGAATTCTTGTCGTTGAATATTCCGGTTTGCGGGTCGAGGCTTAACAGTTTCTCCCTGTTATCGTAGTTGCCAACGATGTTTATATTGCCCATTTTTATACCGCTGAATTTTACCCCTGAAGCCTTGATATTTGCTTCAATAAGTGCATTGGTAAATAGACGACTAACTTTTATGTTGCCATTGATTCTCCCATCTGGCTGATACGCCGACAACCCGGCCCAGTTGCCAAACTGGCCAAGGTCCAGATTATCTGTAATCAGTGTTATGACTCTGTCATTATTCACGAAATCTGTTCTGACTGATATTTTCTGTAATCCTGAAGATAAATCCAGTCCTTGAACAACGAGATATTTATCGCTGTAAACTACTTTGCTGCCCCCGGCAATATCCCATTTAGCCTGATTGAGGTAGAATTGTGATGGTAATAATGATAGCGTCAATGTATCTGAGCGCGCAACAATCTGCCCATTCAGGGTTAAAGAACTGCTGGTGTCAGGTGAAACGGTTTTAATAACAAAGGCGATAGAGTCATTTGAAACTGTTGTATTCAGGGTCATTGACCCGTTCAATATACTGTCGCCAATCACCACATTATTGAACGTTGTATTTAATCTGAGCATATTAAAATCGCCGATGCCTTCGAGATTTACATTATGCATCCCAAATTTACCAATATTGCCTTGGGGCACCAATGCATGTAAAGTGAGCCTTTTTTCATTTGAATTAAATGATCCGCTAAACGATGAGAAATCAAACCCTCTGATAAGGGGAACTGTCAGCGCAAGGATACTGTCAATATTTCCGGTAGTAACACTAAAATCGAAATTCTGGTCACTAACATAATTCCCGGGTGCCTTTATGTAATTTGGTATATACCTGGAAAGGTAGTACTGGATGGAGTTGGGTATCTTTGTAAGCTGGTATTTGCCTTTAATCAGGGCTGTTACGTCGTTGCTTTTTACTGACACATACCGGGACAGGCTGTCTCCGTTTGCATTGATCAGTACAGAATCAATAGCCAGTTTGTGCGTATTGCTTTTCAGGTCAATATTATTCAACAGGGCGTAGCCTGTGAAATTGTCAATATTGTTGCCCCTGCAGTTAAGGTCGAAGTCGGCATTTAATGTTAATAGGTCTTTTGTTAGGTTAAGTGATTTAAAGTTTGACCCCAGCAGGTGAGCTTTGGCATTGATTTCAGGAATTTTACCTGCATAGTTAATATTGCCATCGAATTCAAGAGCCAGATTGGGGTCATCCACGAGCAGGTTGCCGTTAAATTGCTTTTTGGCCAGAGTGCCGTGCGTACTGATATTGTGGTAATTGTATCCTTTTATGCCTAATTCACCAATAGTACCATCAATTTTCAACTGTAGCTCATCGGGGTCGAATGATTTTCCGGAAAATTCTTCATTGAGACTGATGTTGCCGAGCAAAGGTTGCTTCAGGAAGTCTCCAATCATTACATTGGCTGCACTAACATTTCCACTATAAGATGCAGTTTTTGAAGAGAAATCGGGTATGGACATATTCAGGTGTGTGTTTATAGCACCCAGATTGGTTTTAATTGTCCCGTTTACTAAGAAGTTCTCAATGTAACCTGTATAATCACCTTTAAAATAGGCGAGTGCAATATGCTCGAGCGCAATCTCGGGGCTGTTTCTGAGCGAAGGTACGTAATGCAGAATACCAGCCCCTGAAGTTATAATTTCTGTTTCTGTACAGGAGATAAGTGTCTGGTAAATGTCAGGCAACCCCTTCATTGTTACGTTAGTTTTGACCGTTGTGAGGCCATCTGATACAACCAGATTTTTTGCGCCAAGGTCGGCAACAGTGCCAAGGCCATCTCCGCTCACTTTTAAAACTATTGCTGGAAATGTTTTAAGCCGCGGAGCGAAGTATGCAATATCCCGTTCATCTACTACAGCATCATTCAGGTGGGCTTCCATGGTGACACTGTCGATGTAATAATTGAATGCAGGGAAGTGCTTGTAGTGCATCGCATAGTAATTCTGTAGCGTGCTGTGGTTTGTTTTCAGATACAGGCCTTTGCAAATGGCAGCATTGGGTGAAACACTTACCTTACTACGCATTGTTTTTATTGCGATGCCGCTTCTTTCTTCAGCATGGAGGTTTACAATATTCCCCTGCAGGGTATCGCCATGAATAGCAATGTCTTCTGCTGAAAGGCCTATGTTGCTTACCGCAATATGCGACGGGTCGAAAACACCGGAATCAGATACGCCCTCGCGGTTTGAAAACTGAAAACGGCAATCATTCAAAGAGAGTTTTTTTACAGTAACTACCCAGTTGCCGGGATTAAACGGTGTTTTGTAAGGCAACTCCTGCCAAGGGTGAGTTTTCTTTACCTTAGGTGGCCGGCCACCAGTATATTCTTTAATACTGATGTTTGCTTTGCTGATATCAATTTTGGTTACATCGAGCAGTTCTTTTGTGAAATTCAGTGCTTTGGTATTAATGACCAGATTACCAATATCGAAGTCCAGATTTTCACCTACCCATTGGTCGTCCATATGAAAGCGGACGTTTTCTAACAGCACCTTTTTAAGATCCAGTTCTATAGATTGCTTTTTTGAGGAAGCACTTTTATTGTTGTTTCCTAATGCATCGGCAATAAACTGGTAATTCCATTCTTTTGATACAGGTGTTCTGTATAAATGGGCGTATGTATTTTGAAGCCCGACATAATGAATAGTGGGTACATCTTTTGAAAAAATGATGTCGGTAAGTCTTACCTGCAGCTCGCCTGCATACAGCAAGGTATCTTTAGCCTGATCCTCTATCAAGACGCCCTGTACCAGCAGATGATTCAGGAAGTCTATTCTAATGTGAGCAATTTCAACTTTCGTTTTTATTTTGTCAGACAGGATGCTGGCAGCTTTACGGGCAAGAAAATTCTGAAAAGGTGTGTAGTTGACCAATAAGACTATAGTCAGCAACAACAGCAACAGAGTAGCTACTGTATAACGTATTATTTTTAATGCTCTTTTCAGATAAATATGTTACATCAACTTCTTACAAATATAAATTCATTACAGGTCTAAGCCATAAATAAACTGTTAACGTTTTCTGTATAAACGCTGATTTTAACGGCTCAATTAGTCCTGATAGGGATAATGCCAAAAATACATTTATTTTGAGGGCTATTCTAATTCAGAATTTCATAAAACGACGATAATGAAGGGACTTTCATTTTGCACAGCACTATTATTGATGAGTATGACTACAAATGCACAGCAGCGTACTGCGTTTACAGGCAAATATCCGGATACGAAGATGACGGATCAGACGGATGATTATTTCGGCACAAAAGTCTCTGACCCTTACCGCTGGCTGGAGAACGATATGAGCGAGGAAACGAAAAGCTGGGTGAAAGAGCAAAATGCAGTAACTAATAATTATATATCTAAAATTCCGTTCAGGAATGCGATAGCAGCCGATCTGAAAGAACTGTGGAACTACGAAAAATACTCGGCACCATTTAAAGAAGGTGAGTATACATATTATTACAAAAATGATGGGCTGCAGAATCAGAGTGTGTTGTATAGGCAGAAAGGTGCTGGCCAGCCAGAGGTTATTCTAGACCCAAATAAATTTTCAGCAGATGGAACCACGTCGCTGCAGGGGATAGAATTTACAAAAGACGGATCGCTGGCTGCTTATCAGATCAGCGAAGGCGGCAGCGACTGGCGTAAGGTGATCGTTATAGATACGAAAAACGGCAAGATGAAGGATGATACGCTTCGTGACGTTAAGTTCAGTGGTTTATCATGGCTGCATAATGATGGATTCTATTACAGCAGCTACGACAAACCGAAGGGCAGCCAACTGTCTGAGAAAACACAGATACACAAATTGTTCTATCACAAACTGGGTACTCCGCAAAGTGAAGACAAACTTATTTTTGGTGGGGAGGCTACACCCAGAAGGTATATAGGTGGCGGTGTAACTGAAGATGGGCACTATCTGGTAATAAGTGCTGCAAATGCTACCTATGGCAATGAACTGTACATACAGGATCTCACAAAAAAGGATGCACCGGTGGTGCCTGTTGTTACTGGATTTGACAACGAGCAGGATGTTGTTTTTTCGGAGAAGGGCAAATTGTACATAACGACAAATCAGGATGCACCCAACCGTAGGCTGGTAACAGTTGATGCTGCAGCACCTGCCAAAGAGAACTGGAAGACGCTGATACCAGAGTCGAAGTTCCCGCTTTCTATTACCACATGCGGAAAGAAATTATTTGCGCACTACATTGAAGACGCGGTTTCAAAAGTTTATCAGTATGGGCTGGACGGCAAAATGGAGCAAGCAATAGCGTTGCCCGGGCTTGGTACTGCTGGTGGTTTCAGCGGGAAGATGGAGGAAACTGAGGTGTATTACACGTATACATCTTATGTGTTCCCTCCAACTATTTTTAAGTTTAACATCAAAACAGGCAAGTCTGAATCGTACAAGACATCGGGTGTGAAATTTGACCCCAGTGAGTTTGAAAGCAAGCAGCTATTCTACACTTCAGATGATGGAACAAAAATTCCTATGATCATAACCTATAAAAAAGGGATGACACTCAATGGTAAGAACCCTGTTTTATTGTATGGCTATGGCGGCTTCAATATCAGTCTTACGCCTTCATTCAGTGTGAGTAACCTGGTGTTTATGAAACATGGTGGCATCTATGCAGTAGCTAATCTGAGAGGTGGTGGTGAATATGGTGATAAATGGCACAATGCCGGTACCAAAATGCAGAAGCAGAATGTATTTGATGACTTCATTGCTGCAGGCGTGTATCTTATCAAACACAAGTATACATCCACTGATTATCTGGCTATTTCAGGTGGCTCAAACGGAGGTTTGCTGGTGGGTGCATGCCTGACACAGCGGCCAGATCTGTTTAAAGTTTGTTTTCCGGCGGTAGGTGTGCTGGATATGCTGCGGTACAACAAATTTACGGCAGGGGCAGGCTGGGCATACGACTATGGCACTGCAGAAGACAGCAAGGAAATGTTCAGTTACCTCTACAAATACTCTCCAGTGCATAATGCAGGAAAGAAGTGCTATCCCGCAACGCTGGTTACTACAGGCGACCATGACGACAGGGTAGTGCCAGCCCACTCATTTAAGTTTGCCGCAGCACTACAGGCTGGCCAGACATGTGCTAACCCGATGCTGATAAGAATAGAGACAAAAGCCGGGCACGGTGCCGGCAAACCAACAGATATGATTATAGCCGAACAAGCCGACAAATGGGCGTTCCTGTTCTGGAATATGGGCCTGGAATACGGGAAATAGGTTTCTGGTAATCAAGTATAGAACAAAGCGGCTGCCTCAAACATTTTGAGGCAGCCGCTTTCTGTTTTTCATGTGATATAATATTATTGCCTTGCAGGCTTGTTGCCTTCTGTTTCTTTTGGAGTTGTAATAGCGTCGAAGCTTTTGCTCTGTGGCTTACCCCATTCTTTTGCATGCAGGTAGTGGCCTTTGAACTGAGCTTCTTTTTCTACCTCCGGTACTACCCGGTGTGCATCAGCGTATTTGTCGTGACGGATACCGGTTACCTGCCAGCTTACTTTTACGTTAGGTTTATCTGATTTTACTTCAAAACGATTGCCTGAGATTTCCTGTGAAACCCAAACCTGAGCAGGCTGCCCAATAGTAGTTAGCTGATAACGGAAATCTTTGTTGAGCGCTTCGAAATAGTCAGGGAGTTCAATTGCGGCAACACCGCTTGCATCAGTTACAACATTGCCGTTGTATACGTTCATCATGTCAGGGCTTTCTACAAATGAATGGTAGAGGTACTTGTTCTCTGGATCAAGCGGATGGTCAATCAGGAAGGTACCACTGCCTTTTGTGATAGAACCTGTGATACGAACGTTGCCTGCAAAGTAACCAGCGTATCCTGTACCTGAATTGGTACCGTATACACCGTAGTTGTTAGTAGTACCGCCTGATGCATTACCAAATACACCATAGTTGGTTGGGCCTGTGCCGAATGCTTCAGCTTTAACACCATAGCCATTAGTATATGAGCTGCCTGTTTCCAAACGGCCATGTACACCAATCGCGTCTGATCCTGCTCCTGCACCTGGGTTGCGGCCATAAACACCCCTCCAGCCACTTTCGCCATATACACCGCAGCCACTGCCAACAGTAGGGCTTCCATCAGCAACTATGCCTGCCTGATAATAGGGGGCAACACTATAAGTGCCAACACCTGAAACGTGTACCTGCGACATATTTGACGGAGTTGTTATGCCAAAACCCGACCTGCCATTAGGAACAATAATACCAAAACCGGATGAAGATATACAATCAAAGTAACCCGCAGTGCCAATGCCTGATGTTACTTTGCCAGAAACAGCAATTCCACCACCACTTATGCTGCCACCAACACCGGTTCCGGTTGCTCCCGTTGCCGAACCGAAAACACCATAGTTTGCGGTACCACCTGTGCCAATATTTTCACCTTTTACACCATATCCGATGCCAGTGTAAGCGCTGCCTTCCTGTTTACCATGTACGCCGATGGCTTAAACACCTGACAAAGTACCCAGATTATGGCCAAATACGCCTTTCCAGCCACCCGATGCATATACACCGCTGGCACTGAGTGTTGTAGGGCCGTCGACAATCAAGCCTGCCTGGTATACAGGTGCGACACTGTAGGTGCCTACACCCGAAATTTCTACCTTTGCCATATTGCTTGGTGTTGAAGCGCCAAAAACTGACTTTCCATTAGGAACAACAACGCCAAATCCGCCGCTTGAACCACCATCAAAATAGCCCGCTGTTCCCGTGGAACCGCTCACTGCACCCCAAACACCATAACCTCCGCCTGTATTTGTTCCAAATACGCCAGAATAGGTTGGCGCACTTGAGATGCCATATACACCATGCTGCCCACTACTGATACCTGCAACCCCAATATACGAATCCGATTCGCCAGCAACTGCTATTGGGGTTGTAATTCCTAAACTAGCATTGCTGTGAGAAACACCATGAATTGCCTTGGTAGAAGACGAAGTGCTGGAATTAACAACTGCTAATTTGTCGCCAGAGTAGGGAGACGATGTGCCAATACCCACAGACGTGCCGTTGTCATAAATTTGTGAATTGCCCAATGATGTAGCACTTGTAAATTTCGAAACATAATCTGTTGTTCCCGAGTTAATAAGTCCTGTTATAGTTGTATTGGTAACCCCACTGACTCTGCCATATGCGTCAGTCGTGATAACAGGAACCTGAGTGGCTGAACCGTAAGTACCCGCTGTACCTGTAGTTGATAAGCCAATAGTACCTGTGCCGGTAATAGGGCCTCCGGTGAGTGGTGCAGAAGTATTAACACTGGTAACAGTGCCTGTACCTCCGGCAGTGATCGTGGTGTTTGTCACGCTGGTCACACGGCCTTGAGCGTCTGTTGTAATTACAGGTACCTGAGTAGCAGAACCATATGTGCCAGCAGTACCTACACTTGGCATACTAATTGTACCAGAGCCGGTAATTGTTCCGCCAGATAATCCTGTTCCAGCAGTTACGGAAGTTACTGTGCCTGTGCCTCCCGCTGTAATAGTTGTGTTGGTTACAGATGTAACGCGGCCATAGGCATCTGTTGTAATTACTGGAACCTGTGTAGCTGAGCCATAAGTGCCGGCTGTACCAGCAGTGGCCAGGCCTAATGTTCCGCTTGAGGTAATAGGGCCGCCCGTAAGCTGGCCAGGTGTGGTGTTTATAGACGTTACTGTGCCAGAGGTAAGCGGTATAGTTGTATTGGTAACCGATGATACGCGCCCTTGAGCATCTGTAGTAAATACAGGCACCTGTGTAGATGAGCCGTATGTGCCCGCTGTGCCTACGCTTGGCATACTGATAGTGCCTGAAATGGTGATAGTACCACCTGATAAGCCTGTGCCAGCTGTTACAGAGGTAACAGTACCTGTGCCACCCGTCGTGATGGGCGTGCTGGTAACTGAGGTTACACGGCCCTGGGCATCAGTTGTAATAACAGGTACCTGGGTTGAAGAACCATACGTGCCTGGGGTACCCACATTTGGTATCTGATTTGCATACAAAGAGTAGGGTACACTCATCAATTGGTTTGTACCTGCTGATGTGTAGCTGGTGCCACCGGCAGGGTCTATTTCCACTTGCATGTATTTAGCGCCGCTTCCCCAGCTTATGGTATTAAATGTACCGGAAACAACTGTTCCGCCACCTACAGACACATTATAAAGGCCAAAGCCATTGGTGGTAGGAGTGAATGTTTCCTGATACAGTGTGGTGCCTGACGCCGAGCCGTCGTGTATTGTGAGCCTCAAGCCTATGGGCTGGCTGGCAATTGGCGTGCCTGCCGCGGACCTGGCTACACCTTGATAATTAAAATTCTGAGGAGCCTGAGCATTAGCTAACAGAGCTGCGCTACAAGAGTAAATTTGACAATAGTCAGGCGCTTATATGTACCCATGACCTCGATGGTATTGTTCTTGATGTAAACCAGACTGCATGCGAAGCGCTGGGTTTTACACGGGATGGTTTAATTGGGAAACCTATAGCTGATCTCTTGTTCAATGATGACAAGGAGAAATTCAAAGAGATATACCTAAATGAAATCAGAAACACCGGTAAGGCTGAAGGCATAATGCACACTACCGGTAAAAGTGGCGAAAAGATTCAGTTGCTTTATAAGAACTTTCTGGTGAAGAGCGATATGGACATGCCTTATGTTATCGGGTTCTCAACAGATATTACACTCAGGGTAAAGGCAGAACGGGCGCTTAAGGAAAGTGAAGAAAAGTACAGAAGGATCATTTAGAATATGAATCTTGGCCTGCTTCAGGTAGCTCCAAATGAAGAGATAATGTATGCCAACCAGAGTTTTTGCGACATGAGTGAATATGCAGCCGATGAGCTGATTGGGAAAAATGCAATTAAGCTGTTTGCGGCAAATGATGCTAATGTGACAGAGACTGCTGAACGCAGAAAGGCAGGAAAGTCTGATGCATATGAACTGAAGGTGAAAACCAAAACCGGAGCGGATAAATGGTGGCTGATCAGCGGAGCGCCGATATTTAATGACAACAACGAATTTACCGGTAGCATAGGTATACATCTGGATATCACCAGGCAGAAAGAAATTCAAATTGAATTGAAAAGAGCTAAGCTGGAAGCTGAGGCTTCATCGCGGGCTAAAGAGGCTTTTCTGGCTAATATGAGCCATGAAATACGCACGCCTATGAATGCAATTATTGGCATAGGCAAGCTGCTTGGTAAGACAGAACTGGAAGGCCAACAACGATATTACCTTGATATCATACAGAATGCTTCCGGTAGTCTGCTGACTATTGTGAACGACCTTCTGGACTTCTCTAAAATTGAGTCTGGTAAGGTGACACTAGAGTGTATTCCATTCCGTATGAAGGATCTGCTGGATACAACACAGAGAATCCTGCATCATAAAGTAGAGGAAAAAGGCTTACTGTTCCGCACTGAATATGATCCGGAAACATCTGATGTCCTGATTGGGGATCCATATCGTTTGAGTCAGGTACTTATTAATTTGCTGGGTAATGCAATCAAGTTTACTGAGTACGGGTCTGTAACGTTAAGTTGCAAAGTAGTTGAAAACTCATATACTGCACAGAGGCTTGATTTCAGAATAACAGATACAGGAATTGGTATCAGTGAAGAATTTATCAACCTGCTGTTCGACAAGTTTACGCAGGAGGATGAAAGTATTTCCAGGAAATTCGGTGGTACCGGGCTGGGGATGAGCATCAGCAAGCAGTTAATTGAGCTAATGGGGGGGCAATAAAGGTGGATAGCAGAAAAGGAGTAGGAACAACTATGTCCTTTAGCCTGATGCTTGGAAAAGGTACAGAAAGTGAATTGGAGGAGCAGCTGAAAACTGAAGTAAATACCCAGGCTCTTAAAGGCAAACGAATTCTGTTGGTAGAAGATAATGCAACCAACCGTATCCTTGCCAACAATATCCTGGCGCAGTATGGGGCAGAGGTGGTAGAAGCAGAAGACGGGTCAGTAGCTATCGTAAAGATGAAAGGCAGCAAGTTCGACCTGGTTCTTATGGATATGCAGATGCCGGTAATGAACGGGCTCGATGCTACCAGGTATATTCGTACACATCTGGACAAGTCTATACCCATTGTAGCGCTTAGTGCCAGTGCCTACAAGCAAGAGCAGGACAAATGCCTGAATGCTGGAATGAACGATTTTATCTCCAAACCGCTTGATGAAGATAAAATGATCCGCCAGATAGCAGAATGGCTGGGAAAAGAGCGTATCGGTGAGGAAAAACAACTGAACGGCAAAAGCAATGTGCAAGAAAACTTTGAAACAGAATTTGACCTGTCTACAATTTTTGCTTTTGCGAATGGTAACAATGATTTTTTATATGAGCTGACGAAGGTTTTTGTCAAAGAGCTGTTTGATAACATAGCAAGAATTGAACTGGCCTTTGGCGAAAAGGAATGGACTGATATTGCGGCAATTGCTCATAAGATCCGCCCATCGGTTTCCAGTTTTAAACAGGAGCCTATGGCTGTAGTGCTCTCTGAACTGGAAAATATGAACACTGATGTTGCAGACGCAAAGATGGTTGAAAAACACATCTTGTTTCTAAAAAAGGCTGCAAAAGAGTTTAGTATTAAAGTCAATGAATTCCTGGCTGGAGGAATTTCCGGGTAATAGTTGTGTGTCAGCAAAAAAAACAGTCAGCTTCAAAACATTTGAAACTGCCTATTCTTTCATTACCAAACCACACTCAAACACGCACTCTCACTTTATCTTTGTCGCTCTTCGCTCTCACTCTCACCTTACTTATCCCAAATAAACTTTCAGTGCATTGCTGTACCTGGCTTTCTGCAGGCGTTTTATTGCACGCTCCTTAATCTGGCGTATGCGTTCCTTGGTCAGGTCGTATTTTTCACCTATTTCTTCAATGCTCGGCCCGTTATCCCCTTCCAGCCCAAAGTAGGCAGCAAGTATCTCAGCCTCACGTATGCTCAGCGATTTCAGTATCCTCTTGATCTCGTTGCGCAGAGAGTCCTTCATCACATCGTCGTCAGTATCGCTGCTACCCGGTAGCAGGTCGCCCATCGCCACATCTTCAGCTTCATGCACAGGTGCGTCCAGCGATGTGTGCCTAGTATTGCTTGTGAAGATATTGGTCACCTCGGTCTCGCTCATATCCAGTATGTCTGCCAGCTCCTCGGTCGATGGTTCACGTTCGTTCTCCTGTTCAAAAGCTATAAAAGCCTTATTCGCTTTGTTGTAGGTGCCTATTTTATTCTGTGGCAGGCGTACAAGCCTTCCCTGTTCTGCCAAAGCCTGCAGTATAGACTGCCTGATCCACCATACTGCGTATGAAATGAATTTAAAACCCTTGGTTTCATCAAAGCGTTGTGCCGCCTTAATGAGACCCAGGTTACCCTCATTAATCAGGTCACTCAGGGATAGTCCCTGATGTTGATACTGTTTGGCCACTGACACTACGAAACGGAGATTCGATTTTACCAGCTTTTCCAGCGCTCGCTGGTCGCCCATGTGTATTTTCTGGGCAAGCGTGGTTTCTTCCTCTGGCGTAATCATAGATATCTTACTGATTTCCTGTAAGTACTTCTCTACCGCCTGCGAATCCCTGTTCGTAATCTGGGTGGCAATTTTTAACTGCCTCATATTTATTTATTGTTTTTTTTGCTGATGTCTTAAATCTGTTCTTTATTCTTTCTTCCGGCTTCCTATATTATTAGACGTATAATTTACCCCCAACGTCTAATCTTTTTCAATTATTGTCAATAAATATTATAGGCACAAATACTGTTCCACAAATGCTTAAAATTTTTAACAATTTATACCTCACTAAGGCTCTGAACCTGAAATCGGCTGTAGTCCTTGTTTCTGGCGTTTATGAATTTTTACTATACGCCAATAATCATAAGAAAGGTGGGGGATAAATTGCTCAACTGTGGTGCAAAATTATACCAATATGCCAAAAATGCTACCTTTGCGCCACATTTTCATACCAACTTTAACAAAACATGGAAAAGGATCTTTATCAACATCCCGATTATTACCTTTTAGATGAACTTTTGACAGACGAACAGAAACTGATCCGCGACTCGGTAAGGGCTTACGTAAAGAAAGAGATTTCCCCTATAATTGAAGAATACGCTCAGAATGCCGAATTCCCAACACAGATTATAAAGGGCCTAGGTGAACAGGGCTGTTTTGGGCCGTTTATCCCTCAGAAATACGGTGGCCCGGGCCTCGATTATATCACTTACGGTATCATGATGCAGGAGCTGGAGCGCGGCGATTCAGGCGTCAGGTCTACAGCATCAGTTCAGGGCTCACTGGTTATGTTCCCAATATACAAGTATGGCAGTGAAGAGCAGAAGATGAAATACCTGCCAAAACTGGCAACAGGCGAACTCATGGGTTGTTTTGGCCTCACTGAGCCAGACCACGGTTCTAATCCTGCCGGAATGCTCAGCAACTTCAAAGATGCTGGCAGCCACGTCATTCTCAATGGCTCTAAAATGTGGATTTCAAACGCTCCTTTTGCCGACATCGCTGTTGTTTGGGCCAAGGACGAGAAAGGCGATATCTACGGCATGATTGTGGAGCGTGGCATGGAAGGTTTCTCCACTCCCGAAACGCATGGCAAATGGTCTCTTCGTGCGTCTGCTACTGGTGAGTTGGTGTTCGACAATGTTAAGGTTCCCAAAGAAAATATCTTCCCAGGTGTCAAAGGGCTCAAAGGTCCGCTCGGTTGCTTGTCTAGTGCCCGCTACGGTATAGCCTGGGGTGCGCTGGGGTGCGCTATGGATTGCTACGATACAGCCCTCCGCTATGCAAAACAGCGCATACAGTTTGGCAAGCCTATTGCAGGCTTCCAGCTTACCCAGAAGAAACTGGCCGAAATGATCACTGAGATCACTAAATCTCAGTTGCTCAACTGGCGCCTGGGTGTCCTCCGCAACGATGACCGCGCCACACCTGCACAGATTTCTATGGCCAAGCGCAACAGCTGTGACATAGCACTCAAAGTGAGCCGCGAAGCCCGCCAGATACTCGGAGGCATGGGTATCACCGGCGAGTTCAGCATTATGCGCCACATGATGAACCTCGAATCCGTTGTTACCTATGAAGGCACCCACGACATCCACCTGCTCATCACCGGAATGGATGTTACGGGTATCAATGCCTTTAGCTAAATTAGGGTTCTTTTTGAACGAAGTGCAACGCGATTTATCAGGTGAAACGAAAAGAGAAATTTCCTGAAAATTAGCAGTAAGTAGAATAATTCCTTGACAGAATCTTCATTCTTTTATTGGTAAGTATATATATTGTGTCACTTACAGAATTAGAATCAAGCCAAGAGCGGTATTCCCTGATCACTCTTTTGTCTAGAAAATAACTGTAATCAATTGTGACTAAGTATTGTTGTTCATGGGTTTTTGTGTCTTGTAACCAACTGCTTTGCATTGTTTCAATCCACAAATGGCAGTCCATAAATTGGTGAAGTTAATGGGGGATTTTGCTGGTCAAATTTGATAAAAATCAAGCAGTTGCGCCATTTCACAAATTTGAAAAAAAAGTGGGGGATTTTTCAGTTTACTGCCTCTGTAGCTCCATATTTTTACCGGTCCCTCCAGTGTGTCAGGTCTTTGTCTTCACCGCCGCGTGTCAGGTTTATAACCACTGAAATAACCATGGCGGCAACAATTGCAGAAGCCAGTTTTCTGAAAAGGTGATCTTCAATGAAGTCCATGTGCGGCATCAAAAAATGGCTGCCAAGCCATAACCCTGCTGTGCCTATTCCTATAGTACCCAGTACCCCAAACCCTCTGCCTGGCAGCACTAGCTGTGCCACCAGTCCGGCTATCATGCCCATACCTATAAAAATCAGCAGCGCCTTATGCTCCTGAAACTGGTCCATAATAAACTGCGGCAGGGAAAACAGAAGTAAATAACTCATGGGAAGTACTTTATGTAAAAATAAAATAAAAATTAAGAATTCAATAAAAGTGCCCTTCATTACTTTTAATGATTCCTTTACTTTTATTTCTTTACTTTTGAAAGAAACTAAATTCCTCCCGCTAACTATCGGGTTTAAACACAAAACCAAATTCCCTCCCGATAACTATCGGGACCAAATTCTAATTTCCCAGCCCCCAAACCACAACATGATCCTTCAAAAGCCAATCAACGATAACCTGGAACTTTTAGCACGGCAGGTGGTCGAGGGTTTTATTATTGGTTTGCACAAAAGCCCATTTCATGGCTTTTCAGTTGAGTTCGCAGAGCATCGCCTCTACAATCAGGGCGACCCAATGCGCCACATAGACTGGCGTGTGTTCGGTCGCACCGATAAATTGTTTGTTAAGCGGTTTGAGGAAGAAACAAACCTCCGGTGCTGCCTGGTCATCGATACTTCGTCGTCTATGCAGTTCCCTAAAGACGAGAAAAAGCTGAGTAAACTGCAATTTTCATGTGTTGCGGCAGCCAGCCTTACCCAGTTGCTCAAGCGCCAGCTCGATGCTACTGCATTGGCACTGTTCGATGAGAAGGTTACCTATTTTTCAGATTGCCGGTCCACGCACAGCCATTACCGGATGATCATGAAAGAGCTGCAGCGTGTGCTCAACCTCAATTCAGAAAATAAAGTCACCGGTGCTGCCAAAGCCCTTCATCTGGTTGCAGAGCAGATGCACAAGCGTTCACTTATCGTTATATTCAGCGATATGATGGATGATGCCGCCGATATCGAGGAGTTGTTCTCAGCAATCCAGCACCTGAAATACAATAAGCATGAGGTTATTTTGTTTCATGTAGTGGACGGTACGCAGGAACTTGAATTTGAATTTGAGAATCGCCCATATGAGTTTGTGGATATGGAGACCGGTGAGCGGATAAAACTCCAGCCGCATCAGATAAAAGATAGATATATAAATGAAATGCGCGATTTTCAGCAGATGATCGAAAATAAATGCCACCAGTACCAGATAGACAGGCTCTCGGTTGACCTATCAAAACCGGTAGACGAGGTATTGCATGCATTTTTGCTCAAGCGAAATAAATTGATGTAATAACAACTTTTTTTGCTACCTTTGCACCCCTGATAATCGCTCTGAAGGCTTGCAGGTAACAGTATTTGAAGAAGAGTAATTGGGCTGATTGGGTATGAAACATAACCGGGAATATGAAATAGCCTGGCAGGGACTTAAACCCGGACCACACACCTATGAGTACGATATTGACAATCGTTTCATGGCTGAGCGCGAAGGGGTCGACAGTTTCAAAGACTGGAATGCCAAAATAACCCTAGGGTTTGATAAGCATGATAGTTTTTTTATGCTGCATTTCGACATAGACGGATATGTTACAGTGCCCTGCGACAGATGCGGCGATGAGTTCAAACTCAGGCTTTGGGATGAATTCGACCTGCTGATAAAGTTGCTGGGAGAAGATGCGGAACAGATAGATGAAGAGGATGATGTAGTGTTTATACCGCGTAGTGAGACAGTGATAGATATCAGTAACTGGCTGTATGAGTTTTTGATGCTCAGTGTGCCAATTCAGCATATCCATCCCGATCTGGAGAATGGCGAATCAGGTTGTAATCCTCAGGCCTTGAGCCTTTTGGAGAAACTGGCAGAAGTGCCGGATACAACCAGAAACCCATTGTGGAAAGGACTGGAGAACATCAGGGTGGAGAAAAGTAAAAAGGTAAAACCGAAAAATAAGTAAGTATTTAACCAATATAAATAAAGTAAAATGCCAAATCCAAAAAGACGACACTCTCAGCAAAGAGGCGCAAAACGTCGTACACATTACAAAGCAACTGCTGAAACTTGGAGCGTTGACCAGACAACTGGCGAAACGCATCTCCGCCACCGTGCGCATTGGTCTGAAGGTAAACTGGTTTATCGCGGTAAAACTGTGATCGACAAGGGTGCAGCGTTAGAAACCGGCGTTGATCCGGCAGTATAATATCTCACATCCATAACTTAATATTTTCAGTTAATGAAGATAGGGCTTGATATAATGGGGGGAGATTATGCTCCCTCCGAAGCTGTTAAAGGTGTAAAAAAGTTTTTCGACCAGGTGCCTGATTCATCATTGCATCTGGTTCTTATTGGTAATGCTGAGCTGGCCGCCGCCGACCTCGCTTCATTAACTGACTACAGCAGTCGTTATTCCTTTATTGAGGCACCTGAGGTTATTGGTATGCACGAGCATCCTACCAAGGCACTCAAAGAAAAACAGAATTCAAGCATAGCTGTAGGATTTGGTATGCTGCAGAAAGGCAAAATTGATGCGTTTATCAGTGCCGGCAATACCGGGGCAATGCTGGTTGGCGCTCTGTTTTCTGTAAAAGCCATCGATGGTGTGCAGCGTCCCACAATTGGTACGCCCATGCCTCGCCTTGATAGCAAGTTCAATTGCCTGCTCGATTCAGGTATCAATGCCGATTGTAAGCCGGAGCATCTGGTACAGTTTGCACAGATGGGCTCATTATATGCCCGCTATGTGCATAATATAGATAATCCGCGTGTGGCTTTACTCAATATAGGAGAGGAAGAAGGCAAGGGCAATCTGCTCTGTCAGGCTACCTACCCTTTGCTTAAAGAAACGCCGGGTGTCAATTTCGTTGGCAACGTAGAAGGCCGCGACCTGTTTCTGGATAAGGCCGAAGTGATAGTGTGTGAAGGCTTTGTAGGCAATGTGGCTTTGAAAATGGCCGAATCTGTCTACGATATTTTCAAAGTGCAGAAGGGTTTTGATGATCCGTTCCTTGAGAATTTTAATTTTGAGAACTATGGCGGAACACCTATTTTGGGTATCAATGCTCCGGTGATCATCAGCCATGGAATAGCTCATGCGTGGGCGTTCCGCAACATGATCGATGTGGCATCAAGAATGGTAAGTTCAGACCTGATTTCTATTTTTAAAGAAAATTTCAAACCGGCTGCCACTGCATAGTGGCGGGCGTTTTGTGCGTATTTAATAGTTTATTTTTACTTACTTGCTCCACAACGATTTTTATACAACCCACGACATACAACAGTCCGACAACCAGTACAGTTGCCGGATAGTGTTCAATGCTGACCATGATATCTTCAGCGGGCACTTTCCCGGCCATCCTGTAGTACCTGGTGTATGTATGATGGAGATGGTAAAAGAGCTTACACAGGGTGTGCTCAATCAGAGCCTGGTGCTCAGTGTGGCGGGCAATGTAAAGTTTCTGCAGCTCATCACCCCCGATATTCAGCCCCACATAACCATAGGTTGGAAGGAGCATGAAGGCAACTACAAAATCAATGCCAGTTTCAAGCTGGAAACGGGCATTCTGTTCAAAATGGACGGAGTTTATGCAATAGTAGCCTAGTATTCTGGTATCACTCATTATTTTGATCCTATTACGTCCTGTTGCTGCTTCATTTGTGTGCTCAGCCGTAATCGCGTGCTGTTTTGTTTACATATTTACAAGTTGACAAGTCTCCGTGTGAAGGCATTCGGGTGCTACTGGAAGAATAATTCCCAAAAAATTGAAATCACAAGCGTTATTCCAATAAAATTGACAAAATAGCCCTATCTTAGCCTGATAATGTAGAAAAGTGATTATTTCTGGAATTTGGCAGAAGCCTTTAAATCAGAAATGATCATGTTTCATTTTTTAGAGGCTGTATGAAACATACAGGTGATTATTTCAGGAATTCTACTGTTGCCAGGCTGGAGCCGCTGGTCATGTATATAGATATGAACAGCTACTTTGCCAGTTGCGAACAGCAGCGGCACCCTGAGCTGAGGGGCAAGCCGCTGGGCGTGCTTACATACGATGGCCCGAACGCGGCTGTGATAGCAGCATCGGTGGAGGCGAAGCGCATGGGCGTAAAAACAGGCATGAGGCTGGGAGACTGCCGGGTGCTTTGCCCGGATATGATTACGATTACCACCCATCCTGCATGGTACCGTCAGATTCATGTAGACATCATGAACATTCTGCGCAGCTACTGCGACGATGTGATTCCCAAAAGCATAGATGAGGCGGTTTGCAATTTCCATTCTTATACACTGGTATACAAAGACCTCACCTCTCTTGCCTACCAGATCAAGGCTGATATAGCTGCAAAGTATGATTACTTAAAATGCTCTATAGGCATTGCGCCCAATTCGTTTCTGGCAAAGGTGGGTACTGAATTGCAGAAGCCGGATGGGCTGGTGATCATTACACCAGACAATATTGATGAGCACCTGGCTAAAATGAAACTGCAGGACCTGCCGGGTATAGCCAGCGCCAATGAACAGCGGCTGCGCAAGTCGGGCATCAACAGTCCGCTGGAGATGCGGCATTCGTCGGCAGCAGTGTTACGCAAAGTGTTTGGTGGTGTGGTGGGTGAGTACTGGCACCGCAGGCTCAACTTTGGCGAGGTGGATATGTACAACAGGGCAGAGAACCGCACTATGAGCGCCACCCGCACCCTGAGCCGCCGGCAGAGTCAGGACCGACAGCAGCTGGAGTCTATGCTGATAGCGTTGTGCACTAGGCTGGAGCAGCGTATGGTGAAGGGCGGCTTGTTTTGCAAGGAGGTAACATTTGCTATCCGCTACCGGGATGGCACTAAGTGGGAGGCAGCAGTAAAGATGCCAGATCCGGTGCAGGATGCCAATGAACTGAGGGGTTACATTCAGGAGCGTATCGCTCATTTTGAAAGTGGCCGCAGCCCGGGCTGCCTGTTCAATCCCGGTACCACAAATCTTACAGTCGTTGTGCAGTCGTTTGTGAAAGATTCGGTTATGCAGTATAGTCTGTTTGATAACCGGCTGAAGAAGGATGTGTTGCGCAAAGTGGTGTACGAGATAAAAGATATGTATGATCAAAAGAACATCGTGCGGCGTGGCAATGAGTTGTTCAGCCCTTTTGTGATGAAGGATGCAATTGGTTTTGGCTCGGTAAAGGATATGATAGTAAAAGACGGCCAGGTGAAAAACAAACACTTGCTGGAAGATGATGAGGCGCCCGGTGAGCCAAGGAAAATTGTGATCAGGCGCAGGGAACCACCACCTCTACCCAAAGATGCCGATGAGGTTTATTACGAATATGCCGGTCCCGACTACAACGATGTAGACAATTATCATACAAGCGATTGACTAAACCCGGAGCTGGAAATTTTTACTTTTTAATTTTTGCATTTTACTTTTTTATGATCAACCAAACACCCAACAACCGATTTGAAAAGGGACGGGGAGCGCAATTCAATCCGAAGAACAGATTTCTGAAAGGAGAGTATGTGCAGGAACATTTTGAAGGTATTGACGAATGGGAGCACGAACACCGCGAAACTCAGTTTGTGTATGACGATAGCAAGACACTGGTGAATAAAGTAACAAGCCCCGATGTGGGTATGCTGTGGTCGGCAAATCCTTATCAGGGGTGTGAGCATGGCTGCGTGTACTGCTACGCCCGCAATACCCACGAATACTGGGGCTACAGTGCCGGGCTGGATTTTGAGAGCCGGATTGTGGTGAAAAGGAATGCCCCTGCCTTGCTCAGGAAGTTTTTTGATAATAAGAACTGGGAGCCGGCCACACTATCGCTTAGCGGCAACACCGACTGTTACCAGCCTATAGAGCGGAAACTGAAGATCACAAGGGCGCTGCTGGAGATTTGCCTGGAATACCGCAACCCGGTGGGCATAATAACCAAGAATGCGCTGGTGCTGCGTGATCTGGATATTATACAGGAAATGGCA
>OMJB01000077.1 GCA_900299255.1 Sphingobacteriales bacterium | reverse complement strand
GCCAGAATATCTCTTTTGCATGTTTTTATATTTTGGAGTATCGTCCGCAGATTGGCTATCACTTCTACGAATCCCATAAAAGCCAGTTCACGGTAGTGCTTTACCAGTGTGGCTCCGGCGCGCTCCATACGGTCGCCACCCCAGCACCTGATATCTGCTGCTTTATCCCTGCGGTGAATGGCCTCTATCAGATTGCCCCCTAACAGATCGCCGCTGGCTTCACCTGCAATAACATAATACTTCATATATTACCAGACGAACATAATGAGTACAATCAGCAATGCATAGAGCATAGTAGCTATAAACACTCCGCGCAGTGCATAATCCAGCCGTTTTTGAATACAATAAAGAAATGGCAGCAGGTTGATCAGGATACTCAATGTGAGCACTTTCGAAGCCATGCCTCTGAGTTTGGTCAGCGAAACAATAAAATTAGAGATTCCCTCCTGATGACCCCAAAGTTTATACATGATCATCAAGCCTACAAATGGAAGTAAAAGCCCGGTAATAAAACCCGTAATGGGCATATTTAGCCTCATATTTCTTTGTTAAGACTGCAATATACATTATTTAGTCAGCTTCACTTACTCACCGAATCGATTATCTTTGCGCAGTCTTTGAAAACTTTTTTCGCATGAATTTTGGTCTGAAGAATATTCCCCAGCGAACCGTTAAGCCACGTACCCATGGCATTACCATGGTTATGGACAAAGGTATGGGCCTTGCAGGCACCAGAGATTTTTTATCTGTTGCATCGCCTTACGTGGATATAGTTAAACTTGGTTTTGGTACGCCTGTCGTAACAAATAATTTACGCGAAAAGATTGCAATTTATACCGAGCTTGGCATTCCTGTTTATTTCGGAGGTACATTGTTTGAAGCATTTCTGGTAAGGGGGCAGTTTGACGATTATTTATCTGTGATTAAGGAATACGGCTTGAAACATGTGGAAGTATCAGATGGTTCTGTAACTATACCACATGCCGAGAAGCTGGGTTATATTGAGAAACTGGCAAAGCACGTAACAGTTTTGTCGGAAGTGGGATCCAAAGATGCCGCTCACATTATGCCGCCATATAAATGGATTGAACTGATGCGGGCTGAACTTGAAGCCGGTGCCACTTATGTGATTGCTGAAGCGCGTGAGTCAGGTAATGTGGGTATTTACAGAGGATCGGGAGAGGTACGCGAAGGTCTAGTGCAGGAAATTCTTACTCAGATTCCCTACGAAAAAATAATTTGGGAGGCTCCGCAGAAAGGCCAGCAGGTATACTTCCTGCAGCTGCTGGGTGCTAACGTAAATCTGGGCAATCTGGCTCCTGCCGAGGTAATTCCGCTTGAGGCTACAAGAATCGGGTTGCGTAGTGATACTTTTCACCTTATGCTCGAAAGGAGCAAGTCGGGTGATAATTAGTTCAGATTAAGAGCACAAACGCGGAATCAGAATATTAACACGGGAGTTGTATATTTGTTTGCCCTCGGGTATAAGCCACCATGTCATCGCTTTACGGAATTATAGGTTACCCTCTTAGTCATTCTTTTTCACCAGCCTATTTCAAAAAGAAATTTGCTGATCAGTTGATCGACGCCGTTTACGAGCCGTTTCCACTCACAGGTATAGATCAGTTTGCACCGTTGCTTGCCGCACACCCGCAGCTGGCCGGGCTCAACGTCACTATTCCATACAAAGAATCAGTTATCCCCTGCCTTGATGAGATTGATCCTGTGGTAAGCGAGATTGGTGCGGTAAACTGTATATCTATCATGAACGGGCGCACAATTGGTTTCAATACAGATGTTGTTGGTTTTGAATTAAGCCTGATTCCATTATTGCAGCCGCAGCATACAGATGCATTAGTGCTGGGTACCGGCGGATCATCGAAAGCAGTTGCTTATGTTTTGAAGCAGTTGGGTATTTCTTTCAGATTTGTATCCCGGACTACTAAAGATGGCTGCCTGAGTTACAACGGCCTGGATGCCGGAATTATCAATGCCCACAAACTGATCATTAACACTACTCCTCTGGGCATGTATCCTGCAGTTGATGGAATGCCACCCATACCATTTGATGCAATCGGGCAGCAGCACTTGCTTTATGATCTTATCTATAACCCTGATGAGACCAGATTTCTACAGCAGGGAATGATGAACGGGGCCGCAATTAAAAACGGATTTGAAATGCTGCAATTGCAAGCCGAAGCAGCATGGGATATCTGGGCCCGAACCAGCCTAAACGAAACGCCTGAATAAGTTTTGAGTTCATGGGTCAGCGGCGGCAGAATTATACAGTACCACATTTGAGTTATTAGCTCAATATTATATTGCTACTTTTTATCGGATTATAACTATCTGTACAAACTATTTTTAGTGCCGGTTGTTCATTTGAATTGCTGCAATTTTCAAACATAATAGTTAATAATTATCGTATTTAATTGATAATAAATATTATGAGCATTTAATTAAATCGTAATAATTTGCCGGGATTATTAATGTAGCAGATTGAATTGGTTAATAATTCCAGTGCCACATAGCATGTTACGATTTTACTTTGGCTTGAATATCCCGATGATTTTAAACATGTAATGCCGATATATTTGTTGTCATTCAGAAGAATACCCATCCATTTATCTTATTTATCTGTCTATTAAGTTGGCAGGCGGCTCTCTCAACAAAAAATTTTGTGACGGTAAACGGAATAAAATGACTATATTTATTCCCAATATCTTGATGACAAATTATATATGTTTGCCTTAATGGCTTTTTAATAAAAGAATTTATGAAATTTAGATTACTCATTTTGTCATTTATTGTGCTGATCGTCGGGAATTTTCCGGGCCGTGCGCAGCTGGTTACAGATAATGTTTTCCTTTCGGGCAAATGGCTGCAGGTAGCTATTGCACCAAATGGTTCTTGGGGCAATACAGTTACCGTTCCTGCCGGGTATTCAACGAGGGGTGGTAGCACAGGTGGTTACACTGATCCGATTTTATTGACACCAGCTGGCGGACTGGGAATGGATTTCTCTTACGATCAGGGGCATGATGGCTTCGCAACCGGTACAGTACCGTATTATGGTGCGTACTTTTTGCCGGGTACTCCTTTCGATGGATGGTCTATGCAGGTTGCTGGTGTGCGTAGCGATGCCTACTACACCGACGGTCCTTCAGGTGGCTTTTATAACGACGCGGGCGGAACCCTTACAGGCACAATGACCAGCTATACATACACACCTGGCGTTGTAGGATTGAGTACTCCAAGCATGATGAAAGGTATCTGGACGGGTACTGCAGGTGTTGGAAGTGCTTTGCACATCACTCAGGAAAACAGGTTGGATACACTTGCTTCACATCTGGTGGTTACCACTAAGTTTGTCAATACAAGCAGTGCGACAATGACCGGCCTCTATTATTTTGTGACTGCGGATCCAGACAATGATGAATTACTTTCAGGTGGCAGTTTTCCTACAGATAATCACATTGCTTATCAGGGAGATGCGGAGAACCGTCACGAGGTTTGGTCTATTCCCAATCCCGGGTCTCATCCTGACGCCTTTTCCGGGCTGGCTACAAAAGACTGTAGGGCCAAAGCGATGATTTATCAGAGCTGGCCACCTTCTACAGTTGCTGGTAACCATTTGGATCTGGTTTGGGCGGAGACAGCTACGGGCATGGGAGGAACTTACTACGATTTGTACCATACTACTACTTCTCAGGATATTGCTTATGGCCTTATTTTTAATCTCGGTGATTTGCGCGCTGGTGATAGTACAGTACTTTCTTATGCCTGGATTTTTGCTGATTCAACTCATATTGACACAGCTTTCCCTGGCCCCAGACTGGTAACACTTGGTGTTGTGCATGATTCACTGGACAGTGTATTTGCATGCACTTTGTCGGGATATGGTGTTGTGGGTAACACATTTACAGCAGATATTACCGGTGGTGATGATAAAGACTGGAGCTTAAGCCACTGGACATGGGCACCAGCAGTTGGCCTTTCTGCTACAACCGGTACTCACGTGGTTGTGAACATATCCCTGCTTACTGGCCCTACAGTATATACCATCACAGGTACAAAAGATACTGCTCACGGCCAATGCGGGCGGCAAAAAATATTTTTGTTGTACGTTCAGCCGTGCTTTAACGCAACCAGCAATGAACCTGTTTGCCTTAATGATACGCTGAAACTTTATGCCCATGGCGATTCTACGGGTGCTACATACCGCTGGTTTGGCCCGGGTGGTTTTGTTGGGTTTACACAAAATACCAAACGAAACCCATTGATGACCATGGCTGATACCGGATGGTATACAGTAGTGCGTACAGTTGGTTCTTCACATGATACTGCCCGTACGCATGTAATGCTTAAACCGGTGCCTGTGGTAACAGCTACAAGCAATGGGCCTATCTGTTCTGGGCCACCAAATACCTTGGTGTTGACTGCTTCTCCGGTATTAGTTGGTGAAACATTTGCCTGGACCGGGCCCGGAGGATTTACTGCAGCGATTTCAAATCCGTCTATCACCAATCCGCCGTACTACTATCGAGGGGTATACAAGGTTGTAACAACGCTGAACGGCTGTATGGATAGCAACACAGTTACAGTCATAATAGACTCCACGCCTGCTGTTCCGGTTGTTGGCAGCAATTCACCGGTATGCTCAGGGCACAGAGATACGCTTAAGCTCACTGCAACCGATGTGACACCTGGTGTCTTCTATTCCTGGGCAGGCCCTTCAGGCTTTACTTCGTTGCTGCAGAACCCAACTATTCCAAGCCCGTTTGTGCCTGCTTCAGGCGTGTACACAGTTACTGTTACATTGAGTGCAGACGGAATCACCTGTAGTAACTTTAATACCGTTACGGTGGTGATAGACTCCACACCATTCCCGCCGGTCTTGGGAAGCAATGCTCCTATATGTTCCGGAAATGCACTGTTGCTGAATGCTACAAGCACTGCGTTTTCAACGTACAGCTGGACAGGGCCTAACGGCTTTGTGTCTGTACTGCAGAATCCGTCCATCAATCCGGCAACAACGCTCGCAACCGGTACCTACTCAGTTACAGCAACACTTGGGGCATGTACGTCAGATACTGTAACTATTTATGTTGTTGTTGATTCAACGCCTGAGGTGCCTACAGCCAGCAGCAATTCACCTGGCCCGCCAAGCATTTGTGAGCGCGATACACTACTGCTATATGCAAACGATGCTACCGCAGGTGTGAACTATAGCTGGGTAGGGCCTAATACGTTTATTTCTACGTTACAAAATCCAATTATCCCGAATGTAACGCCGGCGGCAACAGGCCTGTATACAGTAACAGCTATTCTGGGCGCTTGTTCTGCGGCAACTGTCATCAATGTAAACATCACCCCTACGCCGCTGCTCATAGTCAGCAGTAACAGCCCGGTATGTACGGGTGTAACAGATACACTGTTCCTGCAGGCAACCAGCAATCCGGGTGCTACGTTTACCTGGACAGGGCCATTTGTGTTCACTTCTACACTCCAGAATCCATTCCGCACACCTGCTATTTTGGAAATGGACGGTGTATATGAAGTGACCGCATTCCTGAATGGCTGTGCATCACTGCCAGTGTTTGACACAGTCCATATCCGTCCTACGCCTCCGTCGCCGATGCTGAAGCAACTTACCTTCTGCCAGGGTTTTGATGCGCCTTACCTGGATGCGTACGGCGACAGTATACTTTGGTACCCTTCAGGTAATCCGCTGATTGGCGGAACGCTTACTGCCCCTAAGGTGCCCACTGACAATGACACACTGCTTTGGTACTATGTTACTCAGACCAGGATGGGCTGCACCAGCAAGCTGGACTCATTTATGGTAACCATTAATCCAAAACCAGTAGTTACAGTAAACAGTTCTGTGGGTGTTTGTCCGCATGATACGGTGATATTGAAGGCAGTGGATGCTGATCCGCTGGACCGCTACCACTGGACACCTTCGAGGTATCTGGATGATACAACAAGTGCCACTGTTATCGCACGCCCTGTTAATAACATGACGTACACAGTAATTACCACTAACAAATTCAATTGTTATGATACTGCGGTGATTTCTGTTACTGTTCGTTCCGGAGCTTTGCTGGAGCTGGGTGATTCTATTACGCTTTATCCTGGTGAGTCTGTTCAGTTAAATCCGCTTACCAACTGTAGCTCATTCTCATGGTTCCCTCCTGCAGGTTTGAGTAACGCGCATGTTTCTGATCCACTGGCATCGCCTGAAATCAGCACTATGTACACAGTGCGTGGCGTTACAGACTGGGGATGTAAAGCGGTGGATTCTATCAGCATCTACGTAAATCCAGAGTCGCTGGTTTCTCTGCCAAACGCATTTACACCGGGAAGCAGTGCCAACAATGAATTTAAAATACTCATGCGCGGTGTTGCCAAACTTAACTACTTCCGTATATGGGATAGGTGGGGTGTTAAGGTATTTGAAACTACCAACATCAACAAGGGATGGGATGGCACTTATAATGGAAAGAACCAGCCATTTGGAGTATACATGTATCAGGTAGAAGCCGTTACCGGCACAGGCCGCACATTCGTGAAGAGTGGCAACGTAACGCTTATACGGTAGTCAACCCAAAAAAATGTTAATAAAAGCTCCCTTTTCAGGGAGCTTTTTCATTTTCGGACATTTTAGGTAATTTAGTTCTATGATACGATTTGCTGCCTCATTGTTGTTACTGTTTTTCTTTTCACTTTCTGTAAAAGCACAGACTGCGGCTCCGCCACCACCACCACCGCCTCCTCTTACGCCAGAGCAGAATGCCTGGGCCGCCGACACCGCAAAGCCGTGCTATAAGGATCCCGATATGCCAGCCTTTAACATAAGGCTTATGGACAGTTCAACAATTTTCAACACTTTCAACATTCCTGAAGGCAAACTGTTTGCAGTTGTTTTTTTTGATCCTAACTGCAAGCACTGCAAACGTAGTATTGCACAGTTGCTGGGTGCCATGGAAACAGTTGACCACATACAGTTTTACTTCATAACGCCTACGCACATGATGTCAGACTTGCGTAAATTCTACAGCGATAACAACATGGCCAGTTACAAAAACATAGTTTTGGCAGGCAGGGATTATGAGTTCTTTTTCTTTAACCATTACAGAACGATCAACGTGCCGGATGTTGCGCTCTACGATAAGCACAAGAAAATTGTAAAACTGATAGAGGGGGAATTCGGACCGGCGGAGATACTGAAGTATATGCCTAAATAAGCAGGCGTAGAAAACTTTATTTTTCTTTCTTTTCCTTTTCTTCTTTCTCCTTTATTTCTTTCACCTCGTACTTGTAAGTGTATATCTTCTCGTCTTTGCAGAACAGGCGCACTACATACAATCCGGGATCCAGATCTTCGGTGTTCACTTTGCACACGTTCTTTTTGCACTTCATTTCCATCTCAAATTCCTTGCCGTTCACATCCACCATCATTCAGTAGGACAGGTCTGGGATGGATACTGAAAAATACTTGCCGTTCGCCGAGCGCTGTAACGACACCGTAGTATTTTCAGCCAGTAACCTATTAGTCTGTGTTTCCTCATAATGCCCTATCCTGCACATGATATTGCCTGATGAGTCGTCCTAGTAAACTACGTAAATGTGCCCGCCTCCGAGCGTCACATCCAGGCTCTCAAATATCCCTCGTGCCACAACATCATATTTCTTTGGCAGGCCAGTTGTGAGATCGTTCGAAAAATAAAGACATGCCTGCATGTTAACGCCAATTGACTGTACCCAGGCAATAGCTCCGGCGTTGCCAGAGTTGGCAATTCTGGGGAAGTTCTGGCTGGTAAGCCCCGGGAACCTTCCGGTTAACGGTGCGAATGTATCTGCAAAACTGGTCAGTGATGTTTTGCTCATGAACACCAGTGCACTGTCACCGTTGCCGCTGGTATACACAGAATACAATGTATCGCTAATAATAGTGCCGTGAGGCGGATTGGCCGGGCATGATTTTGCCAGCCAGTTCGAGAAATCCAGCTGCACAGCATTGTCAAATGAGATAGCCCTGTTTTTAGAGATGCCGGCCCAAATGTTACGGTAGTTATTCAGGTTGTCGCGATAGAGGATCCCCGTTGCATTGCCACTCTCTACCACCGTTGCGGGGCAGCAGTCAGAAATTGAGCCACCCGAAATGTCTTTGATCACCGCTTCCCCGGTAAAGGACTCTCCAAGTTCTGTAGACTTGGCTACAACGTGCCTTGGATTTACATACCCCTTATCATACTTCATGTATGAAACTAGCGGATGGCCATATGGATCCATCGCAACGGTAGGGAAACGGGAGATGAGGCCATCGCTGTCATCTACCTGTGTTTCTATAGAAAAAGTTTTGCCACCGTCGTATGAATGTTTGATGTAGATGTGGTTCACATCTTCTGGCACTTCTTTGTAAACGAGGTAAATGGTATCACCCCTGCTGGTCATTTCAGGCCCTGCCCAGCTCTCAGTAAAAGCTTCTTTGCCGGCAGGGTTCATCTGCACAGGTGCTGCAAAGTCTTTCCCTGCCCACCTGGCCAGGAATACTCTTCCGTTTTTGTCGCCCCAGAGTACAAGTGGCTTATGGTTCTGATCTAGTGTGACCCGGGGGTGCAGATTGCCATAAGTTTTGTCGGCTACAGGTATGGGGTCATACCAAATGATGCCGTTTTGTGCCCGGCTAACAATTGATGTGAGTATAATTACAGAAAGTAATAGAAGACGCATATTATGATAACGAAAGTAATAAATTGTATGAACTAAACACCCGCAGTACACACTTGCCCACTTAGCCGGATAAAGATTGCCCAAACTGTTTGAGTCTTTTTACATCCCGTAAACAGTTGACTATAGCTCCTGGCCAAATACCAGACCGTTCTTTCACATTTCGTCAACGGTTTCATTGATAACATTACCCTATATTTGTCAGGTGAGTTTTCTTTATCCACTTTTTCTGGCAGCGGGGCTTTCGCTGGCAATACCTGTACTGATACACCTGTTCAACCTGCGTAAGTATAAGACGGTATTATTTCCCCATACCAGATTCCTGAAAAACATACAGCTCAACTCACGGAAGCAGAGTCAGGTTCGGTATAAATTATTGCTTGCGCTCAGGTTGCTGTTTCTGACCAGCCTTATTCTGGCGTTTGCTCAGCCCTTTCTCAGCAATCAAAGTAAAACACCAGCCGAAAAAAGGCTGAAGATCATTTATATTGATAACAGCTGTACTATGGGCCTTAAGAAAGGTTCAGGCAGTATGCTGGATATAGCGAGAGCGGCCGCACGCAGACAGGTACAGCATGCTCCACCCGGAACACGTTTTGTACTGCTGACCAACGACAATCCGCTGGGCCTTAGGTCTGAGCCCGCTGATAAAGTATTTGCTGAAATAAACAGAACTGAAATTTCAGCTTCCTCTAAAACTGTTAATCAGGTACTGGCCTCTGCGCAGGCCATCATGGAAAATGAAGGCAAAGCCGGTGCCGATCTGTATTTTTATTCGGATTTTCAGCAGTGTGCTTTTCCGCAGATTCCGGATCATTCGCTTACACGGAATATTACTTTTTATGCGCTGCCGGTGCAGACTGATGAGCCTCAGAACATAAATATTGATACAGCATTCCTTACCGCTCCGGTACTGCAGACAGGTAAAAATAATTATCTGGTAGTGCGCACCCGTATGACAGGAAGTGCACCAAAAGAGAGCCCGGTACTGAACCTGCTGATTAACGGGCAGGTAAAAAGTGCCGCTTCGCTCAATTTTTCAGAGAAGAAAGAAAGCACAGATACGCTTTCTTTTCAGGTTAGCAATGGTGGCTGGCAGCAGCTGGAACTAAGAGTGAATGACGCCAGCATGCGGTTCGACGATACATTCAGGATAACAGCCCGCAGCTCTCCCAACCTTTCTGTACTGGTGCTGAATGAAGGGCAGCCCAATCCTTATATACAGGCGGCATTCAGGGCATACAATGGTTTCAGGCTAAATCAGGCAGAGCTCACTGCTGCCCCTAAAGATTGGAAAGAGTATAATCTGGTAATACTTAACGGAGTGAGCCGTATCGACGACGCTCTGGGTAAATCACTCAATGAAGCACTGCAACGCGGTCAGAGCATTTGTATTTTCCCTGGACGTACACCTAATCTCGAGGCTATTAATGCCGGGTTGAAGCAGGTGGGCGATATTACTATAACCCGTCTGGATACAGCGGTGCAGGCTGCCAGCTCATTGCAGCAGGGTAGTGCGCTGGTAAAAAACCTGTTTGAAAAAATACCCGAAAATGTACAATTGCCTGTGGCAAACTGGCATTATGTGATCAGTGCGGGTTTAAGTGCCAATCAGCAATCAGTACTGAGTTTCCGAAACGGTGACCCCCTTTTGGCCAGATATACCCCCTCAAAAGGGCAGCTGTACATATGTGCCGCATCTGCCGACCTGCAGGCGGGTAATTTTACGGGCAGTTATTTTTTTACGCCCTTTTTGTATGAGATGGCGGTGCAGAGCGGCAGCAACAGTATATACGCTGTAACGCTGGGCAGCCAGCAGCTTGTTTATCTGCCCCTTGCCGATGCGCCTGAACGCAATACTGTTCATATATTGGGTAATGGCCTGGATATCATACCGCCGCAGCGCCCCAATGGTGCAGGGTTAGATGTATTTGCCGACCAGGCTGTTCGGCAGCCCGGTTTTTATAACCTGTTTTTTCAGGGGGGCGATACTACCCGGATAGCGCTCAATCAGAACAAAGAAGAGTCTCAGCTTAGTTTCAGGGATATTGCCAAACTGAAAAACGACTGGAAGGGAGAAAACATCAAATGGCTCAGTATTAGTGATTCCGGCAGTATTACAGACGGTGGTCAGGGCGCGGGTTTCCCGCTTTGGAAGATTTGTGTGATACTTGCATTATTGATGCTGGCAGCCGAGACGTTTGTGCTGGCAAGGCCAGCGGCGGTAGCTGCCTGACCTGGTGATACGCACCTTTTTTAATGAATGTGTTTCATTTTCCTTTTTTCGCTCTGTATAGCAGTATATCCAGCTAAAAGATATGCTTTTTGATTTTTACTGTTTACTTTTGGTGTTGTATTGAATATCTACAAAATGCAGGTTCTTATTCGCAAAGCAAAGGTCTTGGACCCTCAATCTGATTTTCACGACAAAGTTGTTGATGTATTAATTGACGGCGGGATTATTAAGAACATCGGTACAGCCCTTAAAGCCAAAGCAGATACAGTAATTGAAGGCAAAGGATTATGTGTGAGCCCCGGCTGGGTTGATGTGTTTGCCGACTACCATGAGCCGGGATATGAGCATAAGGAAACAATAGCGAGCGGGCTGGCCTGCGCTGCAAAAGGTGGCTTTACTGATGTTTTGCTGGCACCTAATACACAGCCCGCATTGAGCACAAAATCGATCATACAATATGTAACAGGCAAAGCAGCGGGTAATATTGTGCATCTGCACCCAATAGGAGCAGCTTCGCAGAATATTGAAGGAAAGGACCTGGCCGAAATGCTGGATATGCGTGAGAACGGTGCCCTTGCTTTCTCGGATGGCTGGAAGCCGGTGCAGCATGCGAACCTGTTTCTGAAAGCATTGGAATATGTAAAAGCGTTTCACGGAACGATCATTCAGATACCGATAGATATGGCACTCGCCAGCGGTGGGATGATGAATGAGGGGATTGTATCTACAGCACTGGGCATGGCGGGAATACCATCGCTTGCTGAAACTATAATGGTGTACAGGGATATTGAACTACTGAGGTACACAGGTTCGAAGCTTCATTTTACCGGTGTATCTGTTGCAGGATCTGTAGAACTGATACGCAAGGCAAAAGCTGAAGGTCTGGCAGTTACTTGCTCGGTAACACCTTACCATCTGGCTCTTACAGATGTTTACCTGACCGGATACGACAGCAAGTATAAGGTGGCTCCGCCGCTGAGAAGCGAAGAAGACAGACAGGCACTGATAGAAGGACTTCGTGACGGAACGATAGACTGTATTGCAACCCATCACCGTCCGCAGGAGTGGGATGCAAAGACAAAAGAGTTTGAATACGCTTCAGATGGAATTGCCGTTCAAGAGATTGCATTTAATATACTTTGGCAGGCACTGAAGGGCCAGATAACAATTGAAAGAATGGTGGAATGCCTGACTATAATGCCCAGGGATATCTTTGGCATGGAGGTTAAGGAAATTAAAAAAGGGAAAAAGGCATCTCTAACAATATTCACGGCATCGGGTCATCACACATTGGAAGCTGCGGATGTAGTATCAGCCAGCAGCAATAATCCGTTTATAGGCCAGAAACTGAATGGGAAAGTGCTGGGTATTTATAACGATAACAAACTACACTTAAATAAATAAAAATGGAAAATATTACGGCTTTAGAGAAGAATAAATTGGCAGCAAAATATGGCTTTGTGGTTGGGGTTATTTATATTGTCATTACTTCTGCTGTAAATCTTGCGATAGCAAACATGATATACTTCTATTTGTGTAAGACCATTGGATATGTCTGTTTATTTGTAATTGTAGGTTACTTTGCCAGTCAAATTAAAAAGTCAAATGGTGGCTACATTGAATTTAAGGAGATTTTTGGGGCAATATTTATTATGCTTATTATCTCTGGGTTTATGTCATATGTTTACAACTACTTGTATATGTTTGTCATAGACCCTCATTTCATGGAGAAGATAAAAACGGCAACAATAAACTTTATGGAGAAAAGTCAGGTTCCTTCTGAAAAGATAGAAGATACAATATCCAAGTTTGATAAGCAGATTGAGGAGTCAAAGCACTTTAATTTAACTAGAAACCTGCTTACTCTGTCGGGGGCATTTATTGTAGATTCCCTATTTGGTCTTTTTGTTGCAGCAATTGTCAAAAAATCTAGGCCATTGTTTTAAAGTAAGAATGAATATAAAACAGTTTTGAGCAACGCCTAGTATTTACGTTCATCACGTGAGTTTATATTGATTTTTATTGTTAAAAATTGAAAAATATTGACCCTTCCCCGCAAAAAGGTACTTCTTTAGGTTGGCAGGGGATAATAAAATCCCGTATTTTAGCACCTGATGCCACCTGATATATCTATAGTCATACCCTTGTACAACGAAGAGGAGTCTCTGCCTGAATTACTGGCGTGGATTGAAAAGGTATGTACCGAAAATAAGTTTACCTATGAGGTGTTGATGATAGACGACGGCAGCCGTGATAACAGCTGGAATATCGTTAAGCAGCTTTCGGAGAAGAATCCAAATATCAAAGGAATAAAGTTTCAGAGGAATTACGGCAAGAGCCCGGCGCTGTATGAAGGTTTCAAGGCCGCTACCGGTAACGTGGTGATTACTATGGATGCTGATCTGCAGGATAGCCCTGATGAGATACCAGGCCTGTATAAAATGGTAACCGAAGAAGGCTATGATCTGGTGAGTGGCTGGAAAAAAGTTCGTTACGACAATGCCCTCACAAAAAACCTCCCTTCCAAGCTGTATAATGGCGTTAACAGGTGGTTTAGCGGCATAAAGCTGCACGACATGAACTGCGGACTTAAAGCCTACCGCCGTAAAGTAGTGAAGAGTATAGAGGTATATGGTGAAATGCATCGTTTCATTCCGGTGCTGGCCAAGCATGCCGGTTTCAACCGTATTGGCGAGAAAGTAGTGCAGCACAGGCCAAGGAAATACGGAGTTTCAAAATTTGGCTGGGAAAGGTTTATCAATGGTTTCCTTGATTTGCTTTCCATACAATTCGTGAGCCGTTTTGGCAAAAAACCAATGCATTTGTTTGGTGCACTGGGTTCGCTTATTTTCTTTTTGGGTTTTGTTCTTATAGCATGGCTGGTGGTAGATAAGCTTCAGAATAATATACCGCTCACCAACAAACCTGCCTTCTATATTTCCCTCACAGTGATGGTGTTGGGAACATTGTGTTTTTTCACCGGGTTTGTAGCAGAATTGGTGGTTCGCAATGCCGCCGACCGCAACGCCTATCTGACAGAGGAAAAAATCAGACTATAAAATTAGATTTATCAGTATGTAAGTCGGGCGCTTTTGTGCTTTGACTAATAATTAACAATACTTTATCCCCGCCAAAAAACGGTTATCTCGAATAAACCGCACATTTGTTTTTCTATACTGCAAAAATGCGACATAATACTTTTATTTTTTTACTCTTTTCATCCATTTTGCTGCAATCTGTCGGGTTCGCACAGACGGCTAAGCCCACCACCGGCAGTGTAACCGGTAAGCTTTTAGATCCCGGTAATAATCCGCTTTCTTATGCTACAGTAACCCTGCTGCGAATGGATTCTTCTATTGTAAACGGTGACTTGTCAACAGATGATGGCTCCTTCCGGATTGCGCCTACTGGTACAGGTAGTTTTCTGCTGCGTATAGAAGCAATGGGGTATGCCAAAAAAATTGTAGGCTTTGACATTACCGCAGATGCCCAGGACAAAAAACTGGGTAAAGTAAAACTATCTGCTTCTGAGAAAAGCCTGAAGGAAGTGAGCGTGGTGGGTGAGAAAAATGTAATGGAGCTCAGGGTAGATAAAAAGGTATTTAACGTAGATAAGAATACCACAACAGCCGGCGGAAGCGCGACCGATGTACTGCAGAATGTACCATCTGTTTCCGTGTCCACAGATGGGTCTGTGAGCCTGCGTGGTAAAAGTGATGTAACCATACTCATAGACGGCAAGCCGGCTACCATGCTCGGGTCTGATGTGACTTCCGCTCTGCAGAGCCTTCCTGCAAGCAGCATTGAAAGTGTTGAGGTTATTACCAATCCTTCGTCTAAATACGATGCACAGGGTACAACAGGCATCATCAATATCATTACGAAAAAAGATGGCAGGCTGGGCTTTAACGGAAACCTTACACTTGGCGCGGGTACTAACGATAAATACAACGGCAATCTGGGACTGAACCTCAGAAAAGGCAAGTGGAACGTATTTCTGAACAGCAGCTACAGGCTCAACAAAACTTACAACGATATCACTACTGACCGTGTTGACAGAGATTCTACACGCGTGGTTTTTGCCCCTGCCGATACACAAACCGTACACAGGTCTTACAGAACTTTTGAACACTCACCACGCCATTTTGGAGGGTTCTTTAATACCCTTGGCGCTACTTTCGATCCTGATAAATATAATTCCATCACACTGACGGAAAACATCAACAGGATGCAGTTTGGCTACAAAGACTATTCAGATTATTTTGTTTACAATGATTCACTTGAAAACCCTGATAATATTACTTCCCATATTGCCTCACACCAGAATAGGGCAACTGATTTCTACGTGAATATTTTTTCGATTTCATCGGCTTTAGATTACAAGCGGAAGTTTAAGAAGAAGGACGAAGAACTTAGTGTGGATGCAACATATGCCCATACCGATTTCAACAGGCATCAGCAGTTTACTACTATTCAGAATAATAATCTGGACACCAGCAGTTCCAGTGCTCCGGCTAATGGTGGTAACAGCAGCCTGAACGTTTGGGCTGATTATACCGATCCGCTTTTTACCAAAAACGGCAAACTGGGGCTTGGTTTTAAATCACAGTTTTATTGGTTCAACAGCGAAGATGACCCTACGGTTACATCAAAAGGTGTTACAACATTTGATGCAAGCCTGTATTCTAAATTCAAATACAGCCAGCAAACTCATGCTGCCTACGTAAACTGGAATGACCAGCTTGGCAAATTCTCCTATCAGGCTGGTCTTCGTTTCGAAGATGCCATTTATGAAGGCTCCGGCAGTATACCTAACTATGCTGAGTTTCAGAGCAGCTTTGCCAATTTGTTCCCATCTGCATTTATTTCCTATCAGTTTGCTCACCAGCAGAGTGTTTACCTCAACTACAGCAGGCGTGTAAACAGGCCGGGCTTTATGCAGCTGCTGCCTTTTAAAGATTATTCAAATCCGGGTACAGTAAACATGGGTAATCCTGACCTGAAGCCAGAGTTTATCAATAACATTGAGTTTAGTTACAACCGATCTGATAAAAAAGGCAACAATTTCATTGCCAGCGTGTATTATGCCCAGACAGAGAATATTACGCAAAGGGTACCCCGTAGCATAACACTGGCCGATACAACACTAGGCCTGAAGAATGATGTGGGTAAACTGCTGTCGCAGCCGGTGAACCTGACATCCGGTACCACCTACGGGCTGGAAGGCACAGGACATTTTCAGCTCCTTCCTTTTTGGGATGCTACCATCAATCTGAACTTTTTCCAGAACGAATTGTCAATAGGCGATCTGAAAGATACTGCATACAAGAAATACCTTACAGACAAGAGCGGTAGCAGCTGGTTTGGAAAAATCAATACAAACATCAAACTGCCTAAAAACTTCTCTTTCCAGATCAACGCCAATTACGAATCTCCCAAAGTGATTGCTCAGGGTACCCTGAATGAAACTTACTGGGTAGATGTGGCACTGAGAAAAAACCTGCTGAAGAATAAGGCAACAATTGTGTTGAACTGCTCTGATATATTTAACACCCACACCTCTGTAACCAATTACAACCTTTCGTCTTACTACGAATCCATCAACAGGCTCAAGGAGACAAGGGTGGTGAACTTGACGTTTACTTATCGCTTTGGCAAGTCAGATGTTGGTAAAGGCGGTGGCATGGGTAAAGGCAGGGGCAAAGACGAGAAGGCAGACAAAAAACCAGTAAAACCATCTGATGAGGACAGGGAAAACAACCTGAAGGAAAAGGATGACAATGACCAGCCCGGCGGTGGCGGCAGGGAAGGCCAGAAGAAGGAAGGCAAGGGTATGTAATTCAGTAAAAAGATTTATTGGCTTTTGCTTTGTAAATTTTGGCACTATCTTTGAAATACACCATTAACAATAGAAACAATTATGAACAGACTTCTTAAGATATGTATTTCGGTGACCATCCTGGGTTCACTCAATGTAAAAACACAGGCTCAGGATCTGAGTGATTATGTAAAAACGATTGACCGCACCGTAAAAGGTGTCAAATCAAAAACCGGAACCGGAACCAGCGGAGGGCCGCTGTCACAGTCTGAGATAGCATCGGGGCTTAGAGAAGCGCTGGAAATAGGCGCAAAAAATGCAACAGGCCTGGTTTCAAAACTCAATGGCTTTTTTGGTAATGCACTCATAAAAGTGCTGATGCCACCTGAAGCAAAAAAGGTGGAAAATACACTCAGGCAGATTGGCCTGGGACATTATGTGGATGATGCAATACTTTCTATGAACCGCGCTGCAGAAGATGCGTCGACAAAGGCATTAACCATATTTGTCAACGCCATCAAGGGCATGTCTATTCAGGATGGCCTGGCAATATTAAAAGGTGGTAATAACGCTGCTACCAACTATCTGAAAAATAAAACCACTGCAGCGCTCATTTCGTCATTCAAGCCTGTTATCAAAGAATCGCTGGATAAAGTAAATGCTACCAAATACTGGAGTATAGTATTTACAACTTATAACGAACTGCCTACCACATTTAAGAAAATCAACCCCGATCTTCCTTCTTATGTAACCGAACGCGCCTTGGCTGGGGTATTTCATTACATAGAAGATGAAGAAGCAAAGATTCGTCTCAATCCGGCAGCAAGGGTTACAGACCTGCTTAAAAAAGTATTCAAATAGAAACTATATTATTCTGGTGCAAAGGGCTGGTAGCGATACTGGCCCTTTTTTTGTTTTTTCTCGGGCTTTAAAAGTATCAATAGCAAAATGTAACCTAGCCTTACCTGCATATTAAAATTAAGTATTATCTTGCAGCTACGCCCGCAGGGCTTATAGTTGATAAACTGAAAACCGATATGTTGCAGGAACAGAATTCTGAATTGATCAGCTGGTGGAATGACCAGTCATTTGCAGGCAAAGACTTATTTAAACTCGAAGAAAACGGTGACATAATCCTCACTGCAAATAATGCAGTGAAAGAAAGAGTGATCGCCACTGTATCTAATGAAAATAAAGACGAGGTTGTTAAAAATCTGATCGACAGTTTTAATGCCGTTGAATCCAGAGTGAGGGAAACAGAAGTGGAATGGCTGGCAGCCAGCGATAAGATGAAAATGGCAGATAAGGTGGCTCATCTTAAAGAGTACCTGCAGCATGCCGCTGCTCTTGGCGATTTCCTTAAAGCATCATTGCTGGTACATTCATGGGAGCATACCATTTACCAGCTTACTGAAGATATACATGCCGCCAAACTAAAGCTGGTGGAGCAGGCAGAGGGCCTGGCAAACAGCGGTCAGTGGAAGGAAACAACACAGGCATTCAAGGAGATAAGTGATAAATGGAAGCAGGCCGGTAATCTGGATAAAGGCAGGAACGACAAACTGTGGAGCCGGGTGGAAGCGGCGCGCAAAGAATTCAATGACCGTAAAAGGCTGCACCACGAAGATGAAGAAAAGGTGATGCTCGTAAATCTGGACCTGAAGATGGACCTGGTGGAGCAGGCAGAATCAATCGCATCATCTGACGAATGGAAAAAGACAACCGAAACCTACAACCGCCTTACGGAGGAATGGAAAAAAATAGGTCATACACTCCACAAAAAGAATGAAGAACTGTGGCAGCGGTTTATGGCTGCCAAGAATACTTTTTTTGAACGCAAGCGGGAGCACAGCAGCAAAATACAGGTAGAACAGGAGCATAACTATGCTGTAAAACTGGCACTGGTAGAGAAAGCTGAGGCACTTAAAGAAAGCCGTGACTGGAATAAGGCCAGTCAGGCATACGTGGGAATGATGGACGAGTGGAAAAAAACCGGCAGGGTGAACAATGAGCAGGGCGATGAACTGTGGAAGCGTTTTACCGAAGCCCAGGATTACTTTTTTCAGGCCAAGAAACAGCATTTTGGGTCGGTAAAAGAAGAGCAGGAAAATAACTACAACCTGAAGAAGGCGATTTATGAAAGGGCCGAAAGGATAAAGAACTCTTCAAACTGGACAGATACGACCAATGAAATGATATCGCTGATGGATGAGTGGAAGAAAATAGGCCCTATACCTCGCTCCTACGGCGATCAGATGTGGGAGGATTTCAATGCCGCCCGTAAGCACTTCTTCAATCGCAAAGACGAAAACAGGGATCAGCGTAAAAAGCAGTACGAAGAGCATAAAGTACAGAGGGCCATTCAGGCCAGAGGGCTAGTAGGCAAATTGGAACAGGAGATTAAAGAAGAAGAAGAAAAAGTAGCAGAGTTTACCGCAAATATGGCAACTATTGCCCCAGGCAAAAAAGCTGCCGACCTGAAAAAACTGCTGGAAACACTGGTGGCAGAAGGCCAGGAGAATATTAAAAAGCTACACAAAGAGCTGGAGCAGGCCAAAAACGACATCAAAAATCAGGATGCGGCTGCTGCGGCAGATGAAGCCGTGGGATAGCCGTTTACTCATACAGTTAATTTTAATAAAGCCATATTATTCAAAAAGTAGTATGGCTTTTTCATAGGCTGCTTGCATAGATTACCCATAAGTGTTAAATAAATTAAGTAAGCAACGGCCTTGCAGTAGTAACATTTACTGTTTAGCACATTACATCTTACTTTTACACGCAAATCCAAAGTATGCAATTTGACAGGGAAGGCTTTTCAGACGAACAACTTATTCATTTATATACCGGGCTGTTGCGCCCCAGGATGATTGAAGAAAAAATGCTCGTGTTGCTGCGCCAGGGCAGAATCAGCAAATGGTTCAGCGGCATAGGCCAGGAGGCAATCGCTGTTGGGGCTACCATGGCCATGGATGCCGATGAATACATCATGCCCCTGCACCGCAACCTGGGTGTGTTTACATCACGCAATATGCCGCTCGACAAACTGTTTATGCAGTGGCAGGGCAGAAAGGAGGGGTTCAGCAAAGGCCGCGAAAGGTCGTTTCATTTCGGGGCTAATGAATACCATATCTGTGGTATGATATCCCATCTGGGGCCGCAGCTGGCTATTGCCGATGGCATAGCCCTTGCACACAAACTTAAAAAGGAAAAAAAGATCTCGCTGGCATTCAGTGGTGACGGTGGCACCAGTGAGGGCGATTTTCATGAGGCACTCAATGTGGCTGCTGTATGGGGGTTGCCGGTTATATTTCTGGTGGAGAATAACGGCTATGGGCTCAGCACTCCCTCCAGCGAACAATTTATTTGCAAGCAGCTTGCCGATCGTGCCATAGGATACGGCATGAAGGGCATCACCATAGATGGCAACAACATACTGGAAGTGTACCGTCAGGTAAGTGCAGCCAGGCAATACTGCATCAGGGAGCAGAAGCCCGTGCTCATTGAGTGCATGACCTTCAGGATGCGGGGCCATGAAGAAGCCAGCGGTGTAAAGTATGTACCCAAAGAACTGTTTGAGCAGTGGAGCCTCAAAGACCCTGTAGCCAATTTTGAGCAGTACCTCGAGTACCAGCTGGTACTTAACGATAAGAAGATTGCAGCCATAAGGGAAGGTATTCAGAAAGATATAGAAGAAGGCCTGGCACGTGGGTTTGAGGCCCAGCCAATAGTGCCGGATACAGCCGAAGAACTGGCCGATGTGTATGCGCCTGCTAGTGTGCAAGTAGTGCCACCCACAGGTAATACCAGCGAAAAGAAATTCATTAACGCCATCAGTGATGCACTGCGCCAGGCCATGGAGCGGCACCCTGATCTGGTGCTTATGGGTCAGGATATTGCCGAATACGGCGGTGCTTTTAAAGTAACCGAAGGATTTGTATCGCAGTTTGGCAAGGAGCGTGTGCGCAATACCCCGCTTTGCGAAAGCGCCATAGTGGGTGCGGCACTGGGCCTGTCTATCAAGGGGCACAAATCCATGATGGAAATGCAGTTTGCCGACTTTGTTACCGTGGGCTTTAACCAGATAGTCAATAACCTGGCCAAGATATACTACCGCTGGGGCCAGAACGCCGATGTGGTGATACGCATGCCCACCGGTGGTGGTGTGGGTGCAGGGCCTTTTCACTCACAGTGCAATGAGGCATGGTTTGTGCATACACCCGGCCTTAAAGTAGTGTACCCCTCTTCGCCTGAGGATGCCAAAGGGCTGCTGCTGGCGGCGCTCGAAGATCCCAACCCGGTTATGTTCTTTGAGCACAAAGCCATGTACCGCAGTATCAGCGGACCTGTAGCTGATGGCTACTATACTATAGAAATAGGCAAGGCCAACCAGGTGCGTACCGGCAGCGAACTCAGCATCATTACCTATGGCATGGGTGTGCACTGGGCGGCAGATTATGCTGATAAGCACCCTGAGGTTTCTATAGATATTCTGGACCTGCGCACGCTGCTGCCGCTCGATTATGCCGCCATTAAGGCCTCTGTGGAGCGCACAGGCAAGGTGCTGCTGCTGCACGAGGATACCCTTACGGGTGGTATAGGTGGCGAGCTGGCAGCTTGGATAGCTGAGCATTGCTTCGAGCTGCTGGATGCGCCTGTTGTGCGCTGTGCCAGCCTCGATACCCCTGTGCCGTTCTCAGTAGAGCTGGAGCAGGCCTTTATGGCCGGCAGCAGGCTCCACGATTGCGTGCAACGGTTGCTGGGTTATTAACCTATTATTTGTCTTTTGCTGATTTGTGCGTTACTTTCGTGAGAGAATTTGCTATTGTATGGATAAGCGGTTTACATATTCGGTATTGATTACCCTGGGGGTATTTTTGTTTTCCTGCAAAAATGCAGAAACACATAGCCACGGGCCTATCGTTTTGGGCGACTCATCAACCATTGTAACTGAGGCTGATCCGCAACGCCTGCAAGACCTGGTAACAGACCTGAAGCCAAACATTACTTCTTCTGAGCCAAAAGACACCGAAGAAACAGCAGCCAAAACCCCGCCTAAAGGCAAAGCACCGGATACAGCCAGAAAAGCCGCACCTGTAGCCGCAAAACAACCGGCACCAGCCGCTCCTGCAGCGCTTAATGGCAATGGGCTGAAAGCCGACTTCAATATCATGTCGCTGCTCATAACCAATATTGCAGCAAAACTATCGGGCAAACCCGATCTGTCACATGCCAATGGTGCTGTGTACACATGGCAGAGTGGCACTATCAATGGCAATCTGATCAAGGTAACATCAAACGTAACGAAGGTATCTCAGCGGTACCAGACAGTAGTAGTGCTGAAGAACGAACTGGGTGTGCTGCCGCTTGAATCGCTGAGCAATACCACCGACTGGGAGCCGCTCAAAGGCCTCAACAACATTTACCGCATTGCCGGGCTCGATGACAAATCGCTGGAGGCGCCTGAGGCAAACAGAAGTGATATTCATGCTGCAGTGAGCAAAGCAGCCAAGCGCCACCGTTTCAGCCGCCGCAAGGTACAGGACTGGGAGGCCAGCGTGCGCAATGTAAAATCTGTGAACCAGAAGCCACTGTTTGTAACCCTGCGCTCGGTAATGTGGAAAATAGATGGCAAAGATGCTGCCGGCAAAGTGTTCTCCAAACAAATCAGAATAGATATTCCGTTGTAGCCAGCACCACCGGCTCTGTGTGTTCTGCCACTGGCAGAAATGCCTTGATACAAAACAGATCAGCAGAGTAGATTCGTAAAAGGCGTAGCAAACGCCTGACTTTTTAATTCACGAAAATTTAGAGGGCTAATACGTAATATATAGCTCACATTCGCAGTGTCTCTTGGTTTGCTCACAACAGCTTTAAAAATGGAGACAGCTGGAAATTAATCAAGTTAGAAATAGGACCTCTAAGGGCGGTAAAAGTTGTAAATTACGGAACACAAACAAAGGCAAAACCCATTATTTGTTGCTTTTACTTGATGCGCTAAATGAAAATAGTAACATGGAATTGTAATGGTGCTTTGCGGAGGAAATATGCCTTTTTAGCAAATTTTGACGCAGATATTCTTATTATTCAAGAGTGTGAAGACCCCGCACAGAGTGATGTAGAACATTATCGCAAATGGGCTGCAAATTATTTATGGACTGGAGATAATAAAAACAAAGGACTTGGAATTTTCTGTAAGCAAGACATAGTCATAGAGAGGAATAATTGGAATGTCAATGATTCTAAATATTTTTTGTCTGTCAGAGTTAACCGTTTTTTAATCTTCTAGCAGTGTGGAATCAACGCAGCGACTCTTATGAATACAGATACATAGGTCAGTTTTGGAAGTATTTACAGCAAAATAAAGAAGCAATGCAGGGCTGCATAATCGCAGGAGATTTCAACAGTAATAAAATATGGGATATTAAACCAAGAAAATGTAATCATTCTGACGTTGTCAGGGAGTTAGAAGAAATGAGTATAAAAAGCCTTTACCACCAGTTTTTCAATTCTTCTCAAGGTGAAGAAAGGCACCCGACTTTGTATTTACAGCGAAATAAACTCAAAGGGTATCATATTGACTATATTTTCGCACACGACAAATTTGCAAATAACATGGCGTTATTTGAAATAGGTGATATGGAAACATGGCTAAAAATTAGCGACCACTTACCGGTTTTTGTTGAATTTAGATTTGTTAATTAAACAGTCTCTGACTCATCCTCAAATTTTTCTCAAATCACTCCGTACCGCTTTTGTAACGCGCCAGCGCACATCGTTCTCCAAAATAAATATGTCATAATTTTTGGAAAAGTCAAATTAATTGTCTTATTTTGCTGGCAAGATCGCTTATATATAGCAGCCGCCACGGGTGGTTGCCCTCTCCCTCTCTCCTGCAATCCGCAAAGGCCTTAAATTACTGTGAATGTTTAATCAGCCCCATAGCGGCAGGCAGGAGGTGGCTGGGGAATTTTTCGTTTTTCGTAGTTATGGTACTGATAACTGATGCATTCCCATCATAAATTCCATTTATTATGGAATTCTTGTGCGCGAGCTTTGGAACTTTTTGCAATGGGTGGCGGGTAATGAAATTAAGGCGGTTTGTATCTCAACAGGTGTACCTTACGCTCCCAATATCCTAACTATAGCTACCGGGTCCCAATTCCCAACTACAAATTCCTAATTCCTAAATCTTCTCTACTCTTTTCTCGTGGCGGCCACCTTCAAAGGCAGTAGAGAGGAAGGTATCAACCATTTTGGTGGCAACATCTATGGGTACAAAGCGGGCAGGCACACAGAGTACATTGGCGTTGTTGTGCTGGCGGGCCAGTGCGGCCAGGTCATCCTGCCAGCACAGGGCGGCTCTTACACCATGGTGCTTGTTGGCAGTAATACATACGCCATTGCCGCTGCCGCACACCAGTATGCCTGCGGTGGCAGCACCGGTTTCTACCATTGCCGCTACAGGGTGCGCAAAGTCGGGATAGTCTACGCTGTCCAGGCTGTAAGTACCCTTATCGGCTACCTGCCAGCCGGCATCTGCCAGCTGCTTTTTCAGAATTTCCTTGTATTCAAATCCGGCATGGTCGGCACCAATGGCTACGGGGAGTTTCTTATCAAAGGTTAAACTGCTCATGCTTAGTCGTTTTGAGATTTACGTTTAAGTCGTTCGTTGTAGGTGCGCTTGCTGATAATTAAGGTTAGCTCATAGAGGCCGTACAAAGGTATAAAAACCAGCAGGCAACTAAAGAGGTCGGGCGGAGTAATGATCTCTGAAAGGATGAACAGGATAAGGAATGCCAGCCTGCGGTTTTTGCGCAGCAGGTTAGGGGTCAGCACGCCTATACGCGTAAGGAATAGCATGAGTATAGGCATCTCAAACACCACGCCTAGTGCCAGTATCAGCGTGCTCATCATCTCAAAATAGTTATCGAGGGTGATGATGTTCTGCACCTTAGGGCTCAGCTGGTAGTTGCCAAAAAAGTTGATGGCATATGGGCCCACAATAAAGTACGCAAAAAACACACCGACGAAGAAGAGCAGTGAGCACCAGAACACAATGCCCCTTGCCATACGTATCTCAGACGGTTTCAGTGCAGGCTTTATAAACTTCCACACTTCCCACAACACAAACGGGAATGCCGCTACAAAGCCCAGCAGGAGCGATACCGAAAGGCTCATCATAAACTGGCCGGTAACAGCAGTATTTTGAAAGGTGATCTTTATTTTGCCCAAGCAGAAAGAATCGTAATGAAGCGCACGGCCCAATGCGCAAAACCATTTGTATGAGATAAAATCATCGTTGGCAGGCCCCATTATGATGCGGTCAAATATCCATTCTATCTTTATGAACACAGCAATCGCAGCAACTATTATAGCCAGTGCCGACCGGATAATATGCCAGCGCAGGTCTTCCACATGGTCGAGAAAGTTCATCTCGGCCTGCGTATTTGAGTTGCGGTTACCCAGAAAATTGGAAAAAATGCCCAATACCGTGTTTTTTGAGAGCGCAAAGGTAGGGAATTAGTGCTGATTGGGTGATTAGTTGGGTGGTTGATTATTTTATTAGTTGATTAGTTTTTAGTTGGTTTGGGTATAAATGATAAAGGGATGCATTTTGGTGCATCCCTTTATCAGGTTTCGGATTGATGTGTGCGTGTGGGCTATTTTTTATAAACTTTTACGGAGAATGTATATGCTTCCATTTTTTTGATCTGCTCTTCGCGGCTCATATGCCCAAGCTTGTTTGATTTTGGCATGTGCAGCGCATTGGGCGGCAGTTTTTTATGCACCAGGTCTACCAGTGCTTTGGCTGTAACTGCATAAGTGCTGGCTTCCGACTCGCCGCTTATGGCAGTAACTACACCCAGTATATTTCCGTTCTCGTCAATAACCGGTGAGCCGCTCTGGCCATGGCCGGCTGGCAGTACAAGCGTGTACTGGTTGTCATTGCCGTCAAAGCCCAGGCGCCCGCTGATGTAGCCCTCGCAAAAGAGCAGCTGGTCTTTAGGAAACCCAAGTGTGAAAATGTGTTTGCCCAACCCCGACTTTACAGTTGAAAAAGAATAGGGTACTTCACCCTTCCCGAAATGGAAGTTTTTCTTTTCAACCTTCAGCACAGCCAGGTCGTTAGCCTCATCAAATGCGGCTACGTTGGCTTTATAATAATCGCCGTTGTTATCCTGAATGTATACTGAGTCTGCACCTCTGGTAACGTGATAGCTGGTAACGAAGTAACCATCGTTGGTGATGGCAAAACCCGTTCCGGTATACTTAACAGTTGCAGTAGGGGTATTAATCTTTTTAATGTCTTTCTCCAGCTGGTTCTGTGACTTTTTCAGCTGGTTCTGCGATTCCCTGATATTGTCCACTTCGCGGCGGATCATATTGTACTGCGAATCTGATTTTTTGGCTGAAGGGTTAAGCAGGCTGTAAGTAAGGGTAGAGGTAACAAGGGCAACACCGGCAGCAACTGCTGCTGTGCGCCAGAAATTGGCAGGCAGCTGAATGAGCTTTGATTTTTTAGCAGGTGGTGTAGCAGCCTGCCCGCGGTGAATATCCTGCAGCATAGCGCGGAAACGCTTTTGTTTGCCGCTGCTTTCAAAGGATCTGATCAGATTGGTGCTCTCATGAAACTCTGCCGCAAAAAAGCTGTCTGTATCCAGCCTGCGTTTTAATTCCAGTATATCCTGCTCCGGTAAACTGCCGTTAAGATAGGCCTCTGCGGTTTCCCAGATATTGTTGTTAATAGGCATGCTTTCTAAAATCTACTGTTGTTAATACTTTCCCCAAATAATGGTTGGGGCTTCACTTATCTGCATTTCAGGCGGGTATGCTACTTCGCCTGTTCACTATAAAAAATCTTCCTGAGCCTTGTAAGGCACTTGTATTTCTGGTTTTTGGCGTTGTCCGGGTTGGTGTACCCAAAGGCTGCCGCTATTTCCTGCATGTTTTTGTCGTCGTTGTAATATGCTTTCAGCAGCGACCTGCAGGGTTCTCCAATCTGTTCGAGTGCATTATTCAGCAATTCGTAGTGCGCCTCGCGCTCATGGTGCACCTTCACATCATCTTCATAGGCCATTCCAATATCATCATCCTCCGTGCCTATGTTGCTGTGCAGTATCTTAGGCCCTCTGCCCTGCTGCTGCAGTTTCTTGTACCACAAATGCTTGCACACTGCAAACAAATAAGTGCCGATACTGCAGGTAAGAATAAAACCGGGATCCTGCGCTTTTCCAAACAACACCACCATCGCCTCCTGAAACAGATCGGCCGCATCAGCTGAATCGCCACCGTTTTTCATTAACCAGCCATTAACTATGTGATAGTGCTGACGGTATATTTGCTCGGTAGCCGTTCGATCGCCTGCTGCAATTTCAGCTAATACATGCTGTTCGCTGTTCATTTGGCTATGCACCAGTTAATACTTGATTTGGGAAAAAGTAACCCGTTGAAGGGTGTAAAAATCAAAATTAAAATTAAAAACCTGAAACAAAATAAACGGACAGAAAGATAAGGATTTTACCTGCGCCGTGGTACCTGCCAAAACACTGCGAGATGTAAGATTGATGGTGTATTTATTATTGAATAACAATGATTAACGAAATTTAATAAAAATATGTTTTCCCCTGAAGATTGTGAGTGGTTTGCCCAACCGAATTAAATGAACGCACAAATTTTTCTGAGAAATATGATAATATGAGAGGCTGTTTTGGCTTGATTAACAAACTCATAACAGGCTCGTGATGCCCGTCAATTTTTTGTTGCGGTATAGCGGCTGGTTAACCAAATGTGCCAACCTGAATCCAGCAACGAATCAAATGAAAACAGGAGGGCGGATGATGTTTTGCAAAACTTATTTGTTACAGAATAATTTGGCATGGACTGCCGGGTACTTGCTTATACCTGCCTGAAAAATCACAGTGGATCTTCAACAAAGTACATTTGAAGTTTACCTTTTCTTTTTGCCTCAATTTCGCCGCGATAACTGCAGGCAAATCTGTCTTTAACAAGTTCGTAGGTAGAGTGAGAAATATTGATCTTCCCGGGTTCGCTGTTTTGTTCCATACGGGCCGCGGTATTTACCGTATCTCCCCATATATCGTACGCGTATTTTCGGGTACCAACAATACCTGCAATAACGCCACCTGTATGAATACCTATTCTCATCTGGAAAGTAGCTTCGCCCAGCTGATTGCGGCGGCGGAGCATAAAGTCGCGCATATGAATGGCGAAATTAACGGCATCAATAGCATGGTTTTTGTTCTTGCCTGGCAGGCCTGCAACGCATAGATAAGCATCGCCCACTGTCTTGATTTTCTCAATTTGGTATTTGTCCAGCATATCATCAAATGCCTTGAAGCAGGCATTGAGTTCGCCCACTAGTTGGTTAGGCGAAAACTTCTCGGCAACAGTGGTGAAGCTGACAAAATCAGTAAGGATAACAGTAACGGGGTCGTATTGATTGGCAAACGACATGCCTTTTTCTTTCAGCTCCTTTGCCACTTGCCCGGGAAGGATATTTAAAATAAGTTCTTCCGATTTTTTCTTTTCAACAGACAGTTGGGCATTAGCTGATTTTTGTTTTTTGTGTTCCCATACCATTATGAGTATTACTCCTATCAGCACAACAATAATGCCCGCAATAATCATATTCTGATAGGTCGCCCTGTCTTCTTCAGCCTGTTTTAATTCAATCTGCTTGTTCCACTCATTCACCCAGTACATGCCTTTTTTATCACCAACATTCTGATAGTAATCGTAGGCTTCTTTAAAATTCTGTTTTGCGCTGGGGTAATCTTTCTGAACATAATATGCCATACCTAGTTCCACATAAAGTGATGCAGCCTTACTGTTCTTTGATTTTATTTTCTGCAATTCAGATTTCAAAGAATCCACTAGGTCACTGCTTTCGTTTTGCGCCAGCAGGTTTCCTCCATTGATTGTAAAGAGCAGGAACACCAGAAATGAGAGCAGATATTTCATAGTTCAGTTTTGGAAAGGCAAGATACTAATTTTAAGTGTTTGAAGAAGCAGATAAACAACGGTACAATAACACTCCGCAGTCCCGGAAACGCTGCGGCTTGGGTGGCAAATTGTGACTTTATCTCAGTAGCGAGCAAAAAAAGGAGCTGCAAACTGCAACTCCCATTTTTTTGAATTCAATTTTCAGATTGCTATTCTTTTACAAATTTTTTCATCTCTACACCATTCATCTTTACGAAATAAACTCCTGCCGGAACAGACGAGATGTCAATCTGAGTGCTACCTGAAGTGTGTCCTGCTGCAATTTTAGTAGAATAAACTATTTTATCAGCTATATCGGCAATCACCAGATTATTGCCATTGTTTTTCAGGTTGTCCCATTCTACGTTCAGTACATTCGAAGCAGGGTTAGGGAACAGGTTAACTGAAGTTGTAGCCGGCAGGTTGCTGGCCTCCAATGTTGCTCCGGTGCTGTTGGGGCCTACATAAACTGTAACTGTGTCTGCCAGTCCGGCATCATCAGCAACACGGATACGGAAAAGGTCGGAGCCGGTATAGCCTGAAGACGCTGTGTAGGAAAGGCCGGAGGGCTTGGTTGTAGTTGCATCGCCATTGGAAGTATTGGCTGCCGGGAAGCCTGATAATATACCATGGGCAGGTGGCGTTAAAACTGTCCATGTTTCGTTCTGGCCAAGATCAAGGTCAGTGATCCACAGCAAAGAATCAATTGAATAAGGTGTGCCAATGACAGGTTCCATATACTGGCCGCGCCCAAATGCAAAAGTAGGCGTGTTGGTAAGTTTAATAATCTTACGGATGCGCTGGTTATTACTGTCGGCGATGTAAACAGTTTCATGCATGTCCACGCACAAACCATAAGGTATGTTCATATTGGCCAGCGGAGAATGAATATCATCTGAATATCCCTGTATTGAGAAATCACCGGCAACAAGATATAAGCTATCGGTGGCAAAATCATGCTCTCTGTTGGAGCAGCTCATTTCATTGCAGTAAATTTTACCTGATGGGCTGAAACACAGGCCGGTAGTGGTTCCCATTATTGCTGTAAGAGAAGGCACATCGTGTGTATAGGTGCCGGAATAAGAACCGATTATGTGCGTAACCAAGCCGGTTGATGCTTCAATTTTACGAATAATGGAATTATCATAACCTGGGTAGTTAGGATTCTGATCAGAGAAATAAATATCACCTGCCGGGCTTACACAGATGCACACAGGTGCGTGCAGCAATGCAGACACCGCAGGGCCTCCGTCACCACTTGATCCGGGAGTGCCGTTCCCGGCTATTGTTGAGATGTTGCCGGTAGTGGATGAAATTTTTCTGATGCAGTTATTATTCCTGTCAACAAAATAAATGTTATTGGCGGCATCTATACATATGCCCTGAGGGTTGTTCAGCGTTGCTGAAATGGCCGGCCCGCCGTCGCCTGAATACCCCGCCGTGCCTGTGCCCGCTACAGTTGTAACAATACCGCTGCTTATTTTCCTGATCCGGTTATCATCTGTTGTGAAATATATGTTCCCACTATTGCTGATGCACATATAGTTTACCGACAGCACTGCACTGGTAGCCGGTATGCCATCTGCGTAAGAAGTACCGCCGCCACCTACTGTCGTGATGACCCCTTTTTGGGCTGAGATTTTCCGGATGTGGCCATTGCCCCTGTCAGCGAAATAAATATTCTGTGCTGCATCCAGGCATATGTCTTTAGGCCCGCTGATCTGTGCCTGTTTCGAAGAGCCACCGTCGCCGGTACACCCGGCTATGCCCGTGCCCGCAACTGTTACTGTAATTCTCTGAGCAAATACATCAGTGCTTGCCGCAACAAACAGCAGCGCAGATCCGAGGAGTATTCTGGTAAATTTTTGCATACAGTTGGATTTTAGTTTTGTTATAAAATATAATCACTATCAGTTCCTCTATAAAGAGACGGAATTTTTCTAAGAAAAGATAGTAATCAGATGAATTTTTTATGAAATGCGATAAATATTATTAGTTTTAATTGAATATTTTGAAGCTTTAAATAAAAAACTCAGCTGAAAGTACAGCTTGCAGCAAGTTATCGCCCAGTGGGCTTGTATAGGTGGCGGGCAGCTATTCTTTCGATTTAATCGCAACCAGGTAGTCAATAATTTTCCTGCTTACTACAGAGTCTATTGGTGCTTTGTATTTCACTATCATCTTGGTTACTTCTGCCTCCCATGTTTTGCGCGGGAAATCGGGCTGCATGGATATGTATTTAAGTGAGTGGCAGATAGCGCAATAGGATACGAATTCAGCTTTGCCCTCGTGTTCCGGAAAGTCAGGGTTTTCAGGATGTATTTTTATTTCACGCACACTGCCGTTTACAGAGAATGAATGCTCCTGCTTTTTGGGTGCGGGTATGGGAGCAGGCTGTTCATGACAGGCAGATAGCATGTAGGCAGGGCAACATACTGCGGCGAGGTATATAATCAGGGATCTGCTTATCATAAATCAATTCACGTTTAAGTCAAGATGTTCAATGAAACCTCTGGCATATCCGCTGCGGTTCCATTGAGTGTTTACCTCACTGCGCCCATTTATATCTGTGGCTTTCACTTGTATTTTGTAAGCTCCTTTCTTTGTAGGCGTCCAGTCGAATTTCCATCTGCGCCAGGCGTATTTTCCCAGCACAGGGTTTAGCCGGGCTTCCGTCCATGTTTTACCTTCATCAAAAGACAGTTCTACTTTCTTTATACCAGTTCCGTCATCAAATGCCAGCCCTTCTACTATGCATGGTTTACTGACAGGCACCACATCGGTTGGTTCGGGAGATACAAAAATAGAATGCAGGTTTATTTTTGTAATGGGGACAGTTTTTTTTGCCAGGCTGTCCTTCGATTCATTGAAGCTGCCATCGGCAGGTACCTGGTAGGCTTTATCCATCCAGAATCCATGAAAAGTGTCTGCAAGCACCCTGATGTCGTTGAGTGCGCCAATCCAGTAGGTTGCGTACCATCCGGGTACAACCAATTTAAGCGGATATCCATTGAGCATGGGTATGGGCTGTCCGTTCATTTCATAGGCCACCAGCACATCTCCATCCATTGCGTGGCTTACAGACAGCGATTTGGTAAATACAGGCGTTTCCGGCAAAGGAGCCCTATCCATACCACAGAATGAAATATCGATTGCGTTCTTTTTTATTCCTGCCGCTTCGAGCAGGTACTTCAGTTTAACACCTTTCCATACTGCATTGCCCATGCCACCGCTGCGCCACTGGCTACCGGGTACTCTGGGGGTAAAAGTTGACCTCGAATTTCCGGCACAAATACACAATGCAGCAATCGTATCAGCCGGATATTTGTTTTTCAGGTCTGCCATTGAAATGGCAAGTGGTTTGCCTACAGCTCCGCTTATATATAGCCTGAACGAATCAATGTCTATTTTCGTTAGAATCTGAGACATATGCCAGCGCACGAAGAAATATTCATTGGGTGTAAAATCTTCCTTAAATATTTTCAGAGGCGTTTCTAGCTGTGGGGGTCTGTCAGTGAGCAGGTACATATCCTTTTTTTCAGGGTACCTTACCAGTTCATCCTTCACGGCAGCAGGCGGCGGCTCCTGTTTGTTTCCGCATGAAACAAATGCCGCAGCGCTGATGCAAAAAACCAAATACCAGAATAGATTTTTTTTCAAAATACAGGTTGATTAACGATTTGAATGCACCCAAAAATTTTTGTATAAATTTAGTTGTTTATTTTGTTTTATTTTACGCCATTCAAAAAAGCTTACAAAATACAGGTATGAAAAATATACAGTTGCTGACGGTGGTTTTCGCCGTTTCTTTTTTGGCTGCATGTGGAGGCCCAACCAGCCAGAACGGCCAGGCCGGCGCACCAGCGAGTACAGCAGTGGCAAAACCAACCGGAGAAGATATTTACAAAAAGACTTGTATTGCCTGCCATCAGCCTAACGGCAAGGGCGTGCCGGGTTCATTTCCACCGCTGGCCAAGTCAGATTACCTGGCCAACAAAGATCAGGTTATCAAACAGGTGCTGAAGGGCAGTTCCGGAGACATTGTAGTGAACGGTGTAACTTACAACGGAGTAATGCCGCCACAAGCTCTCAATGATGATGAAATAGCCAGCGTGCTTACATACGTATATTCAAATTTTGGCAACAGCGGCGGTACTATAACTCCTGATGAAGTAAAGCTGGAGCGTGCCAAACAATAGTTTACATTGTAATCAGGCAAATCTTGCCTTCAGCACCTGCGGCGATGACCAGTGAGCCTTTTCTGCTTTTTCTTACCACATGAAACCCTTTTTCGTCTGAAACGGGCTTCCAGTTGACACCGCCGTCAAAGGATACATCTGTGCCGGAGGGGCCGGTTGCTATCAGGGTATTCTTATTCAGGTATTCAACGCACTCACGGTAACCTCTTGTGGGAAAGGCAGGAGCTTTCCATGTGCTGCCACCATCGGTTGTATAAAAAACGTGGTTCACTTTAGCTTGTTCCTGCTTGTAGTTGCCGCCAACGGCTACTCCTGTTCGTTCATTAAAAAACGCAGTTGAAAAAATACCTGTGGTATTTTCACCGTGGATAAAGGGCGGATTTACAATGCGCCAGTGGGAGCCTTTGTCATAGGAAATAAACAGCCTGGATGCCTTGCCACCGGTGGCAATAATGATACGGTTGTTGTCATAACAACGTATTGCTGTACCGCTTGCTGCAAAAGAGGCTTCGCCATCAAGGAGTTCCGGCCGGCTGGATGCAGGGGCTTCGTGCCAGTTGGCGCCACTGTTTTCAGTGCGCAGTATCAGCAGGTGCCCACCAATTGGGTCCCCATAAATGATGCCCTCATTTTTGTTGAAAAAGTCAATTCCGTCAAAAAATACAGCAGTATCACTGCTTGAGTAAACTACAGTCCAGCTTAGCCCGCCATCAACGGTACGCAGAACTACAGCAGGAACACCTGCGCTGGCAATTACTGCGCTGTTCTGATCAAAAGCATAGATGGAACGGAAATCACATTTTTCATATCCTTTCACCTGACAGGCTTGCCAGCTGCGGCCACCATCTGTGCTGCGCACTACAGATCCTTTGCTGCCGCTTACCCAGGCTGTTTGGTTGTCTACGACTGAAAGCCCTCTGTAAGAAACCTCTGGTTTAGAGGCAACAGGTTGCCAGTGGATATCCTGCCCCAGGGATGTGGCAGACAGAAAAAGAGCAGCAATTAATTGAAGAAGACTTTTCATGAGGCAGTATCAGTGCGCATGCGGAATGATCTTGTGGTCGTAGGCATACTTAATAACACCTATCAGCGTATTCTTGCCCAGTTTTCTGAAAATATTTTTACGGTGGGTCTCAACAGTACGCTCGCTGATAAACAACAGGTCGGCAATTTCCTTGTTGCCCATTTCTTTTTCCATCAGCCGGATGATCTCGATTTCACGGTTGGTGAGCGCTGGTTGGTCAGAGGTGTCAGGAGCTTTATATTTCTCCAATTCTGCAAGAACCTCTTCACTGAAATAAATTCCTCCTGCAGCAATTTTGTGGATTGCGTGCAGCAATTCATCCCGGCTCACATTTTTGAGAATATATCCGCAGATATCGGAATCATTGATCATTTCGTTTACAATATCGCCCTGACCGCTCATGCTAAGTGCGAGTATCTTTATATGCGGAAATTTTTTTCTGACCAGTTTGGCCAGTTCGTTTCCGTTCATTTCAGGCATCACGATATCTGTGAGCAGAATATCGGTTTCAATCCGCTCCAGTTCGTGCAGCAGGGTCGCTGCGGAGGAGGTAGTGGTAACAACGGCAATGCCGGGATCGCCTTCCAGCAAAGAACGTATGCCGTCTATTACGATTGGGTGATCGTCAATGATTGCTAATCTTGTTACTTTGCCGCTTGCCATGGTTCACCAAACTATAATCAGGACTAAATATACTGTTTCTAATTTCTTACAGACTGTTTACCCAGTATGAGTAATTCATCAGGGGGTAAAAATCCGACGTGGGTGCTGACAAGGTTTCCGTTTTTGTCTAAAACGATAAGAGTCGGGTATCCGGAAATATGGTATTTGGCGGCTAGCATTCCGCCATCGCCGTTTTCTCCATCAAAAGATACATTGACAAAATTGGTGTTGAAAAAAGTGCCCACTTCTTTGTCTGAAAAACTTTTCTTTTTCAGCATTTTGCATGGCCCGCACCAGCTTGCATATATATCCAGAAAGATGGGTTTCTGTTCTGCCTTAGCTTTGGCAAGAACAGATTCCCACGATCCTTCGTAAAACTTAATTCCATCTTTGCTGTCTCCCGATTCGCCAGACATCATTCTGTATGCTATCAGTACAACTGCAACCAGAGCAGCCAGCATTGCAATTCGCTTCATGATGCAAATTTAAGAATGTTTTGGCTGTTTTGCGGTGACAATCAGTAAACGTGCTGTCCGCCGTTGATACTCAGATTGGCACCTGTGATAAACGATGCATGTGATGATGCCAGGAATGACACCAGGTAAGCCACCTCTTCAGTGCCTCCCAGGCGCCCCATAGGTATCTGTGCAATGATCTGGTTACGTATTTCTTCTTTCACAGCCATAACCATATCAGTACCTATGTATCCGGGAGAAATGGTATTTACGGTTATGCCTTTGTTGGCTACTTCCATAGCAAGGGTTTTGGAGAAGCCATGCATACCAGCCTTGGCAGCGGAGTAGTTTGCCTGTCCGAACTGCCCTCTCTGGCCGTTAACAGAAGATATGTTGATGATTCGCCCGAAACCTTTTTCAATCATTGGATTGATGACGTGGCGGGTGCAGTTGAATACGCTGTCCAGGTTGGTTGATATGACTGCTTTCCAGTTTTCGGGAGTCATTTTACGGAAAGCACCATCCTTGGTGATACCGGCATTGTTCACCAGTACATCCACCGTTCCCAGGTCTTTTGTGATCTGTTCTATCATTTTGCCGCACGAGTCGTAGTCTGCTACATCTGCATAATAGATAGCAATATCATAACCCTCCTGGTGCAGTTTTTCTTTCCATTCTCTGGCCTTTTCTTCATTGCGGTAATTAGCAACTACTATGAAGCCATCATCGTATAATTTTTTGCACATCGCTGTTCCGAGGCCTCCGGTCGCACCGGTTACCAGAACTATTTTCTTTTCAGACATAAGCATATGAATTTAGAATGGTAAGATAAATCAAATCAATTAAATCTGGTATTAAATTCGGCGGAAATTATCGGTGCGTAAAACTGTAGTTTCTTGTGTCAACAGAAAGGGCATCCGCCGGGATGCCCTTTCTGCTAAAAACCACACACCAACTGGTCTATTGTTTTATGAATCGTTTTGTAAGTATTCCATTCCCACCCCTGAAGGTGACGTGGTACATTGCAGGAGGCAGTTTCTTGATGTTAACCACTGTTTCTACTCTCAGCAATGAACCGAATATAATTACCTGACCGATTTCATTTGTAATAGTGTACGAATTATATGCGGTGCCTGCCATTTTTATCGTTACCTCTTCAGTAGCTGGGTTGGGGAACAGCTCTATACTGCCTGCAACCGAATTCAATTCTTCCACGCCATTGGTGCATGGCAGCGGGTTTACATTGATCGGGTAGGTAGTATAGCAACCTGAGGGTAATGTATAAGTTATGCTGCTGCACAGCCCCACTGCTACACCAGTTACAACCCCCGTTACAGGGTTTACAGTGGCATTGGTGCAGCTGGTACTCCAGGTGCCACCCGGTGTTGTATTAGACAATGTACAGGTTGAACCAACACACACGTAAGTGGGTCCGGTTATAGGAGTGATGGCTGTGACTGTCACATTGATTGTTGTGAAACAACCGCCCGGCAGTGTATAGGTAATGGCACTGCATATGCCTGTGCTTATGCCCGTCACTACACCGGTTGATGGGTTAACTGATACCAGTGTGCAGCCTGTGCTCCATGTGCCTCCAGCCGGGGTGCAGGACAATGCGGTTGTGCCGCCTATGCAGACTGTTGCCGTTCCGGTAATGGGGCCGGGTACCGGGTTGACTGTAATTGCAGTTGTTGTGTAACATGGCCCCAGCGCATAAGTAATAATGGTTACGCCGGCAGATACTGCAGTAACTACCCCCGTTGCAGAACCTATAGTAGCTATAGCAGGGTTGCTGCTGCTCCATACCCCTCCCGGAGTGGGGCTAGTTAGTACCATAGTACTGCCAGCACACAAACTGCAGCCAGTAGTTGGGCATACAATCGGCAGCGGAGATGGATTGATGGTGATGGTGACACTTCCCGTCATGGTAGAACTGCATCCAAAAATACTGGTGGCAACAACTGTATACACACAAGGGCCGGTTTGCAAGCCAAAGCTGATAGCCGCACCTGTCCCTGCAACCGGTAACCCTACAGGGCTGGCTCCGCAGTATAACTGGTAGTTAACACCAATCTGTGATCCGCTCAATCCCACCGGAACGCCTGTGCCACCGGAACAGTAGCTGCCGCCCCCGGTAACAGTAAATGGAATTGGTAACGGATTGACAGTAAACAGCGTTGTAACAAAACAGCCTCCGAGCGTATAAGTAATATACGATGTACCTGCGGAAACACCGGTAACTATACCCGATGCAGAACTTACTGTTGCAATACCTGTATTACGGCTGCTCCATAAGCCGCCGGGTATGGGATTCGTCAATAAAACGCTGCTTCCTACACATACCTGGCACCCCGTTGACGGGCAGGCAATGGGGCCGGGCGCAGGAGTTACAGTTACGAGGTGTGAGACAAAGCAACCTGTTGGTAAAGTATAAGTGATAAGCGTAGTGCCTGGTGCTACGCCGGTAACGATTACGGATCCGGCACCCACAGTGGCAATGCCCGGATTAGCACTGGTCCAGATTCCTCCGGTTGGAGTGCCGCTTAACAAAGTGGTACCGCCAACACAGGTGATCATTGTCCCGGTTATCGTAGGGTTGGGATTTACGGTAACATTAACCGTACTGAAGCAGCCTGTTCCCAGCATGTAGGTAATAGTGGTTACACCTGCTGCTATGCCCGTTACTACGCCGGTGGTAGATATGGTGCCCACAGACGTATTGCTGCTGCTCCACACCCCGCCACCGGGGCTACAGGATAATGTGGTGGTGGCACCAACGCAGACCGACAAAACGCCTGTTATATTGCCTGGGTTAGGGTTAACAACAATAGTGGCTGACACTGAGCAGCTACCAATGGTATAGGTAATAATAACAACGCCGGGATTAATGCCTGTGACGATACCTGTTGTTGCACCAACTGTTGCTACAAGCGGGTTACTGCTTGACTAGATGCCTCCCGGTGTGGGGTTGGTTAACACCATAGTGCTGCCCACACAAAGTGCGCAGGCGGTGCCCACGGTTCCGCATGAAATAGGCCCCGGAGCGGGATTGATAACTATGGTAACACTTCCCATTATTGAATGGCAGCCACAGGCGTTTGTTGCAAGGACTGTGTATACACACGCTGCGGTCTGCAGTCCGAAGCTAATGGCCGAGCCTGTTCCTGCTACCGGCGAGCCAACGGGGCTGGCACCGCACATGAGCTGGTACATTACACCAATTTGCGAATTGCTCAGTCCGACGGGTACTCCCGGTCCACCGGCACAGTAGCTGCCCCGCCCGTAACTGTAAATGTATTGGGCAGTGGGCATATTGTTATGTTTATGGTTACAAAGCAACCTCCGAGCAGTGTGTAAGTGATTGTAACCGAGCCTGCGCTTACACCCGTTACTACTCCGGATGTTGAGCCGACTGTGGCAATAGCCGGGTTGCTGCTGGTCCATATGCCACCGGGTACTGCATTAGTAAGCGTAATGGAATCTCCTACGCATACTGAACAGGTAGTTCCTGCTGAACCGCAGACAATAGGGCCCGGTACCGGATTAACTACAACGGTTGCAGATCCCATTGTGGTCTGGCATCCAAATGCATTTGTGGCAACAACTGTATATGTGCAGGGCGCTGTTTGCAGTCCGAAACTGATGCCTGCCCCGGTACCCGCTACCGGTGGGCCTACCGGAGTGACACCGCACATCAGCTGATAGCTCACACCAATCTGTGAGTTACTAATCCCTACCGGCACGCCTATGCCACCGGAACAATAACTGCCACCACCTACCATGGTGTATGCCACAGGATTTGGGTTAACAGTGATTGTGGTTGAGGCAGAACAACCGCATGGTGCGATGGAGTAAGTAATCGTAACGATACCGGGAGCAACAGCAGTAACAATACCTGATGAGGAACCGACTGTTGCTATTCCAGAATTACTGCTCATCCAAATACCACCAGCAGTAGCATTTGTTAATGTCATAGTGCTGCCTACACACATATTGCAAGGCTTTGCTGAAGAGGGGCAGGGAATAGCTGCAGGTGTAGGACAAACAGTGACGGTTGTTACTGAAAAACAACCTGTACCCAGCATATAAGTAATAGTAGCCACACCTGCGCCCACGCCGGTAATTACGCCGCCGGAGCTGATGGTGGCAACCGTAACGGGGCTGCTGCTCCATGTGCCGGGCGGTGTGCCCAGTGGCGGAGTTGCGGTGACGGTAGTTGTGGAGCCAACACAAATACTGCTGCTGCCTGTTATCGTTATTGCAGAAGGATTTGGGAAAACAGTGATGAGTGAAGTAACAAAGCAACCTGTAGGTACCAGTGCATACGAAAGTACCGTGGTGCCGACTGAAAGGCCGTTAACGATTCCGGAAGAAGAACCAACGGTAGCAATGGATGGGTTTTGAGTACTCCATATGCCGCCGGGAGTGGGGTCTGTAACTGTAATGCTGCCTCCCAGGCAAACGTTGCAACCGGATGTAGGACAGGTTATAGTTGCCGGCAACGGATTTACTGTTAGCTGTGCGGTAGAGAAACCGCTGGACCCACAGTTGTAGGTTATGGTTACAACGCCTGCTGTAAGGCCGGCAGTAACCAAACCACTGGAAGACCCGATAGTGGCAATTGACGGATTAGAGCTGCTCCAGGTGCAGTCACCCGGCGAGCAACTTAATGTAACCTGATATGTAGAACAAACTGTTAGTGGCCCGGTTATAGGACCTGTCTGACCTATAGCGGTAAAACACCATACTATAGCCAATAGTAAAATGTAGATTCTTTTCATAAAATCAGATTTTTTTATGAATTTATAAAAAGAACTGCAGCAAACAAAAAATTATAAGATAATTATTGAATATTAAATGTACCTACATTAAAAATTGGGTTTGAGTATGTGCAAAATTCTATTCCCAACTACTTCCTGGCTTTTGCATTATTGAAGAGCATATACCGGGCATTCTCATAAAACCCAATGGTAAGGTCGCGCATATACCTGGTCAGCTCATCGCTGTTCTCTGTCTGAATTTTTTCGTTGTTATCGATGGGCACCAGCGCTTCTTGTTTTGTTTCCAGATGCCGTTGGAACAAATATTTCCCGTGCAGTATTGCAATATTGCGGATGTCATGATCAATCAGGAAAACGGTATTTGTCGTTGTGTCTTTCAGATGCAGCAGGTCGCGCCCCATGGTAGTATTGGTGTAGGGTATGCCCGCCAGCCCGGCAATAGTGGGCATTACATCCACCTGCGAGCTGAGCATGGAGTGTCTTTCAGCCTTCAGCCTGCCCGGCGCGTAGAAGAGCAGGGGCACATGAAAACAAGTGAGGGCATTTTCTGTCCATGCTTTTGGGAACATATTGCCGGCGTTGCCCCTGATACCGTGATCCCCGATAAAAATGAAAATAGTGTTGGCAAAGTATTTTTCCTTTTTTGCAGCCTCAATAAATGCCTGGTAACTGAAGTCAGTATACCGGAATGCATTCAGTTCTTCATTGCTCTGGAACCCATACATGTTCAGCGTATCTGCAGAGTAAGTAACAGTTTTGAAGGCTTCCTTGTCTTCGGCAGGTATGGTATAGGGCCTGTGGTTATCAGAGGTCTGAATGATAGCAAAGAATGGGCCTTTCTTTTTGCTCAGTACCTTATTAGCCTGTAAAAAAAGGTTTTTGTCGCTGATACCCCATACATCAATTTTTTTGGCATCATAACTGCCCTGCTCGTGTATGGTGATACCTTCAATATTATTTTGAAGTACGCCTTGTATATTAGCCCAACTTGTACTGCCGCCAATAAAATAGTCTTTCTCAAAACCTTTAAAATCATTGAAAATAGAGTGCTGGTCAACTATCAACGGATTTCTGCTGGCAGTTTTATCCAGTAGCACATCGGGAATGCCGGTGATGGTAGCCCATACCCCTCTGGCTGTGCCAAAATGAGGAGTGAAGCAATGGTCAAAAAATATACCATCATTGCACATAGAATTGAAAAATGGTGTGGTATTCAGCGGATTGCCCCACATGGAGCTCTTGTATGCACTGAAACTCTCGCAAATAACAAGAACAATATTAGTCTTAGGTACATTATCTCCGGGTACCGACCTGAAGAAGCGTGCATCTCCGGCTTTTGATGAATCAACACCCAGGTATTGTGCCATGAGTGGGTAGTACTGCCTGCTCGCTTTTTCATCGAACGAAACATGGCGAAACCGTAAAGAGCTCACAAAGCTCTGAAAAGGATTCAAAGCCAGCTGTGAAAGGCGGCTGTCTCTCAGGCTAAACGCATCGCTCCAGCGCAGCGGGTATTGATTCAGCCTGCCGAAAATACAAAAAGCGCAAAGCAGAAACAATACCACAAAACTTGTAATAGTGCGTGTTTTGGAGGCAGGTACATCCATGTTTTGCTTAATGCTGAGAGATTTGCTGATAAAGAAAATGATAACTGCACTTACCACAGCTATGAATAGGGTAAGTTTAATAACGGGATATGTCTGCCAAACCATCTGCAATGAGGTGCTGCCCTCCGGAAGGAAATTAAGCACACTGGCATTCAGTCTTTGAGTAAGGTAATCGTAATGAAGCGTATCTGCAACGTAGATGAATACAGTCAGAACAGCCAGAACGGACAACAGCCACAACCAGAATTTTTTTCCAAAAGAAGACTTAAACGGATTAAAAAAAGGAATGAATGACAGCAGCATCATAAATACCGCCAGTATCCCGGTTTCGCGCAGGTCGTACCGGCTCCCCAGCCAAAGTGTGTTCAGCACACCAGTGTTTATTTTTGAGAGGTAACCGGTTATGGCTAGCAGATAAATCCGGTCAATGCTCATTGCAATGAAGAAGATGAGGGAGACAAGAATTATCCAACGGATTTTTATATGCATAAATATTGTATGACGTATTCGGATTTTGGGAATCGTGCATTGAAGTTCAACAACAATGCTCCAGACCGTTACAGTTATTATCTGTTTCTCTCCGGAATCCTCTAAAAAATAATATCTCCAAAAATAGGAAATAATCAGGTGATGCTCTTTGAAATGCCATGCTCATGCAATCACGGCTCAAAAACAAAATAATAATTTTTTTATAATAATAATTTTGTCTATCAGATTTAAACAACTAATTTTGAGTCAGAAAAATCAAGAAACATGAAAAAAAGAATATTACTATTGGCGGGTATTGCAGCTTTTAGCAGCCTTGCACTGAATTCCTGCACAAAAGTTGCAAACACGATCATTCAGAGTATTGATCTGGACGGAATTGAAGTAACTGTAAATGTACCGGTAACATCGGTTACTGACTCTATGACTTATTCAGCAATTGGGTCTGCTACGGTTAATGTAAATGTAGACAGTATCATCAAATCGAAAACAGCAAATACTTACGGTATCAACAACGTTGATGAGTTTAAACTGAAGTCATGTGAACTGACAATATTAACAGGTTCCAGTACTAATAATAACTTTGCTAACTTCAAGAGTGCCAAAGCATCTTTGTTTACAAATGCAAAAACTACACAATCGTTAGTAGGTGAGGTTACCAACAATCCGAACGTTTTTGCTACAACGCTGAGCCTGCCGGTAAACACTACTACAAACTACAAAGATTATCTGCCTGCGTCCGGCCCGGTAGTTGTTACGTATGATGTAGAGGGAGCTTTGAGGGCTCCGGTAACTGCGCCAATGACAGTGAAAGTTGTTGCTAAATACAGCATTCACGTTACTTTGTAAGCATTACAGGTTACTATAAATGAAATGCGGCAGGAGACCCCTGCCGCATTTCATTTATTACGTTTGCCTCATTGTATGTAGTCAAACTAAAGTGGACTAATTGTTAGATAGTGTTTCTTAATTTTAATAAGTTAACTACCTGTTTTGATAGTTTTTTTAACCCGGAAATCTGCTGGCCTGTTAAGTGCCGGGGTTGCCGATCCATAACACACAAATACCCCAGCAACTGGTTTTCCTCATTGATGAGTGCTATTGCGGCAAAAAAACGGATATTGGCCGGCCCGGATACAAAAATATTATTTGCATATTTTGCGTCTTTCTGACAGTCGTCAATAATGTATACTTCGTCTTTATCGATATTGCCACAGCAAAGAGACTCTTTTTTTATTGACTCTGAAATGTTGATGCCATACCGGGCTTTAAACCAATACCGGTTGTTGTCTTCAAACGCAATTTATTGAAACCGGTGCATCGCAGATCTGCGCTGCCAATTCGGCAATATCATCAAAATCTTCTTCGGGTGGCGTATCTAAAATATGCAGTTGATAAAGCGCAGCAATACGATCTGTTTCATTATCGTTTATAAAACTGCCCTTCATTTTGCGAATAGATTTAGATTCCACTAAATTAAGTACGAACGCGATTGTAATAACAATGTTGAATATATTATTTTAATCTTTAAACATACTATTACGAAGGTAACGTATTTTTCGCAAATGTTAAGCAAATGTAACCGGGTGCTTTAAATAAATTTGATTTTTAATGCAAAAAAGCGATGCATTGATTGTTCAAGGCATCGCTTTTAAAATTGGTATAAAACTGTTTTAGATATCTATTTTAGCGTACTTAGCGTGATTTTCAATAAATTCTCTGCGGGGAGGTACTTCGTCGCCCATCAGCATCGAAAATATTTTGTCGGCATTGGTATCGCTGTCAATGGTAACACTCTTCAGCGTTCTGGTTTCAGGGTTCATTGTTGTGTCCCACAATTGTTCTGCGTTCATCTCACCTAGGCCTTTGTACCGCTGAATGCCCACTGACTCCTCTTTACCATTACCCAGCTTCAATACTGCTGCTTTACGGTCGTCCTCGTTCCACGCATACATTTGTTCTTTGCCTTTCTTGACAAGGTATAAGGGTGGCTGAGCCAGGTATACATAGCCTTGCAGCACCAACTCCTTCATATACCTGTAGAAGAAGGTAAGGATAAGAGTGGCGATGTGTGAACCGTCCACGTCGGCATCCGTCATGATGATGATCTTATGGTAACGGAGCTTGGTAAGATTAAGCGCCTTAGGGTCTTCAGGTGTACCCACCGATACGCCCAGGGCTGTAAACATATTCTTTATCTCCTCGTTTTCGTAAATTTTGTATTCCTGTGCTTTTTCTACGTTGAGGATCTTTCCCCGCAGTGGTAATATTGCCTGATAACTGCGGTCACGGCCTTGTTTGGCCGTTCCTCCAGCCGAATCACCTTCCACCAGATACAACTCACACTTTTCAGGGTCGCGCTCAGAGCAGTCTGCCAGTTTGCCTGGCATACCGCCACCGGTCAGTACGCTTTTCCTTTGTACCATTTCGCGGGCCTTACGCGCTGCCGCACGTGCCTGGGCAGCAATAATCACTTTGTCAATGATCATCTTGGCATCTTTGGGGTGTTCCTCCAAAAACGCTTCCAGTACCCTGCTAACACATACATCTACCACACCCATTACATCATTGTTGCCGAGCTTTGTTTTGGTCTGGCCTTCAAATTGTGGTTCCGGTACCTTTACTGAGATAATAGCACTAAGCCCCTCACGGAAATCATCGCCGGTAATCTCAACTTTTGCTTTTTCAAACAGTTTATTCTTGTCACCGTAAGATTTGAACACTCTGGTAATAGCACGCCTGAAGCCGGCAACATGTGTGCCTCCCTCAATAGTGTTGATGTTATTTACGTAAGAAAAAATATGTTCGTTGTACGAAGTGTTGTAAGAGAGTGCCACATCTACAGTAACGTTTGACTCTTTATCATGAGCTTCAACAAATATCGGGGTGGCCAGCAGCGGGTCTCTTTTAGCATTGCGGTCAAGCATCTGAACAAACTCAACAATGCCACCCTCGCTGTAAAATGTTTCAGAAGGCACCTGTCCGTCCTCTGCTGTTTCACGGCTGTCAATCAAAATAATCCGGATACCCTTATTCAGGTAACTCAGCTCGCGCAGGCGGCCAGCCAGAATTTCCCTGTTGTATACTGTGTCTTTAAAAATAGTTCCGTCTGGTTTAAAATGCTGGAGTGTACCCCGCATATCGGTTTCGCCTATTTCGCGTACAGCATACATGGGTACGCCCTTCTGATACTCCTGCTCAAATATTTTCCCTTCACGGTATACGGTAGTGTGAAGGTGTTCGCTGAGTGCATTCACACAGCTCACGCCCACACCATGCAAACCTCCCGATACCTTGTAGCTGTCTTTGTCAAACTTGCCGCCAGCATGCAATACGGTCATAACCACCTCAAGTGCAGACCGCCCTTCTTTGGTGTTAATTCCTGTTGGAATTCCCCTTCCATCGTCCTGAACACTTATAGAATTATCCGGGTGAATAGTAACGGTAATGTTTTTGCAGTATCCGGCCAGCGCTTCATCAATCGAATTGTCTACTACTTCATACACAAGATGGTGCAACCCTTTAATGCCAATGTCGCCTATGTACATTGCAGGGCGTTTGCGCACTGCTTCAAGGCCTTCTAATACCTGTATACTATCCGCTCCATATTCGGCCGGTACTGTCAAAACTTCGTTTTCAGTATTCATATTATTCAAAAACCGTGCGATTTGTTTTGTTAAGTGGAATTGCTAAAAGCACCACTTTAAGAAATGTGGCTGAACCTGTGTTCAAACAGATTTTTTTAACCTTACAAAGATAGCCAAAAAATGCGCGCGAAACAACAAAATAATTGCAATAAAAGCAGGCGCTAAAACTCGTTTTCAATGTAAAAACAAGATGCATTTTACAGGGAAATCACTCCATATGATAGTTTTTTAAGAAGCAATCGCTAAAGTGAGCCGTTGATATATAGGCAATAACTGCAAAATAAGTACTTTGCAATGCCTTCCTGATGATTTTTTCTCATTAGTGTTTAATTTTACCGCTTACATGATGCATAGGTTTTCAACTTTTTGGGTTTTGATTTTCATACTGGTTTGCGCCAATGCGCAAGCGCAAGTTGAGTCCAAGCCGGATAGTACTGTACGTGATTATACTTCGTATGATACTACGCTGCCGGTGAATACATTTGTTGATACTGTGCATCACATTGTTCAGGATACTACCCATCATGATCTTACTGAAGGCCTCAAAAAGGCAAGGGAAAAAGCGGAAGTACAGAAAAGGTGGATTAAAAAGCAAATTGAAATACTTTCCTCTCACTATATGCATGGCAGAGGCTATGTACTCGGTGGGCGGGATTCAGCTGCAAAGTACATACTGAAGCAATTCAGGCAATATAAACTTAAACCGGTAAAACCAGACGGGCCCTGGGCTCAGGCTTTTGCATTTCCAGTAAATACTTTCCCCGGCAAAATGTTTATCAGTGTAAACGGAGACTCGTTGACAGCCGGTGTAGATTTTCTAATTGATCCATCCAGCCCTTCCTATTCCGGCGAGAATTTACAGGTTAAGGTGGTAGACCTGAACTATATAAAGGATTCGATGGTATGGAAACAGCAAATGCTCACTTTTACTGAGGGGCAGGTGTATCTGTTGGAAAATCTGGATTCTTTTTGCACGCAGGTACTTCACATTCGCAAAAGCCAGTTTGCCGCAACATTGCCCAAGGGCTGTTATATTATTCCGGAAAACGGTAAACTTACATGGTCTGTGAGCCGCGAAACTATTGCTGCTACCGTGTTTTACATGGACAGGGAAATAATGCCCCGTAAAATCAGAAAAATAACGGTTAAAGCTGACGCATTATTTCAGCCGCGCACACGCAGTGAAAATATTGTGGCGCAGGTACCTGGTGAAGTGGCCGACTCATACATCGTTTTTTCAGCTCACTATGACCATCTGGGTATGATGGGAGATACTACTTATTTTCCGGGTGCCAGCGATAATGCAAGCGGGGTGGCTGTCCTTATTTACCTGGCGGCGTATTTTGCCAAACATCCCCAGCATTATTCGATGCTGTTTATAGCATTTGCAGGTGAAGAAGCGTCACTGATGGGCTCGGAGTTCTTTGTGGCGCACCCCATGGTGCCGCTCAAGAAAATAAAATTCCTCAATAACATAGATATTATGGGTGATGCAACCAATGGCGTTACAGTAGTAAATGCAACCGTTTTTCCCCAGCAGTTCGACCTGTTGCAGCAACTGAATAACCGTGATAAATACCTGCCGGAAATCAAAAGCAGGGGCTCGGCGGCAAACAGTGACCATTATTATTTTTCACAGGCTGGCGTGCCATCTTTCTTCTATTATTCAAATGGTGGCCCGGGTTATTATCACGATGTGCTGGACAGGTCGAGGGAATTGTCTCTGAACCATGTAGATGACTTTGCGAAAATGATGATTGAATTTGTGAAGCTGATCAAGTAACTTTTCAGTCCGTATTCCTGTGGCAGGTGCCGCGGATAATATTGCATTTTTGCTGTTTTCAGGGTTTTGGGGCTTAAGATACCTATTGAATATTGATTTCTATTTACTATTTTTGACCAGATAATGATTAAAATTGCCTGTATGAAAAGATCGTTTTTACTTTTACTTGCTGTTGTGATGGGGGCTTTCCTGCTTACTTACACATCGTGCAAGAAAGAAATTCACCCAACCAATCCTACTTCTGAAAATTACAGGCTTCTTAGTTACACTACTATCATATCTACCAATATGGTTGCGCCTATTATGCCTGTGCAGCTGATTACTGAGAATTACAGGTTTGAATATGACGGTAACAACAGGGTTTCCCGGATATTCTTTACTTCAAATGACTCAAACAAAGTACATGCGGGAAGGGCAATGATGAGAATGGATTTTACATATGTACAAGATACCATCTTCAAGAAACACACAGACCTGAGTACCAATCAGGTAATGGAGAAAGATACATTTATCCTCAACATCAGCGGGCAGATTAAGGACGCTTATTTTCCAAACGAAGTACACAATTTCACTTATTTCGGAGCATTGCTGGCCACCGAATTTGTAACCTATCGTGACACGAATACAACGCTTACCGGTAAACTCACTTATTCATCTGATGCAGCCGATATGCACTATCGTTTCTTCGATGGAAATATTGCTGTTAAGTTCCCTGATAGTGCTGTTGTGCCTTATATTGCACCGCCACCATACAAATACCGCGATACAGGTGTAGTGCTGCCGTTATCGGTTTCTTATGCCGTAACAACTCCGGGTTTGGTGCCAACTACTACTGCAAAAGTGCTAAATGGTTTTGCTGATCAGATCAGTGGTTTTTTTGAAGATAAAATAACGGTAAACGCTGTTGATTTTGACGGAAATATTCTCCGTACCGGGTATTGGCCTGCAGGATATTCAGCAAAGCAGTTTTATGATTTCTATGATTTTTGGGCAAACAGGCCTTGCGACTATCTGCAATTGGGGTCTTTTACCACCTATGGTGTGAATATTTACCCTAATAAGCATATGATTGCGTCTATCACTTCTTCATACAACAAAACTAGCATCTCATATACAATAGATGCAGACAGTAAGGTAACCAACGAAACTGTAATCACAAAAGACAGTACATTGAAAAATACCGTTACCCAAAATATCAAGTTTCAGTACGAATACCATTGATAAAAATTTTTTTATTATTTGAGAGCCGCAATCGCGGCTCTTTTTAGTTTACCCCCTGCTGCTTGCGGCCTAATCAATATTGCTGATTGCGCTATCGGAGTTTGTTTTTTTATGAGGATATCCAATTATCGTATTTTTGCATAAATATGGAAACCATAATTAACAAAGTTGCCGAAAGTGGTATTGTGACACTTGACCTCGCTCCTTTCATTCCCGGAGATACAATTGCTGCTTTTGATATCAGGCCGTTCTTGTTTCGTGAAATGATACTCAGGGAAAAAGACTACAGGGCTGCATTGGCTGAGTACGACTGGCAGCAGTTTTCGGGCAGGCACGTAGCAATTTACTGCACGGCAGATGCTATTGTGCCTGTGTGGGCCTACATGCTGGCTGTATTCTACCTGCAGAACATTGCAGCTTCTGTGTATTTTGGTACTCCTACCGAGTTAATAAAGGTGATCATAGAAAAACGGATAGCTGCAATAGACGCTAATGAGTATGAAGGCAAAAGGGTAGTATTAAAGGGGTGTGGTGATACACACATACCCGAGGCAGCATATGTGGCTGCAACGCAGCACCTGCTTCCTGTCGTAAAGTCTTTGATGTATGGAGAACCCTGTTCTACAGTGCCGGTATTTAAAAGAAAATAATGCAATTTTATCAAATAAGGATACTCTTTTCTATTCTGCAGCTGTTTTAAAAAGAGGCATTAAATATTCGCTATTTTTTAGTAATATTACAAACCATTTTCAAAATAAAGGCGTCTTTTAATGTAGTAAGCAGAAGTTTATGAGCAGATTTTTTACACGGATGCTGATAGTGGCTATTTTGTTATTGTCGCATCAGTCATTTTCACAGGTTACAGTTTATAGCAGTGACACTTTGAGTTGCACTGTATTGTGTACCACGCTGAATGCGGTAGTTGTAGGTGATACGCCTATTGATGCCGGTGTTACCTCTGACGATATTTATTCCGGGCTGCATTCCATTGGGTTTCCTTTTAATTTTTACGGAGTCAATTATACTCAGGTTGTACTTGGTGCAAATGGTACACTTGATTTTAACGTAGGTGATGCCGGCGGCGTTGACCCATGGCCCATAACGGCTCCATTGCTGGGCAACCCAAGTAAAAAGAACAATATATGCGGGCCTTGGTGCGACATAGATATCTTTTATACCGGGCCTGCAGTTGGGTCTGAAAAGTATTCGACGGATGGTGCTGCACCTTTCAGAAAGTTTGTGGTATCGTGGTGCGGGTGCAGTATGTTCTCCTGCGGTACTCAGCATACTACAACTCAGATTATTCTGTACGAAACGACCAACATAATTGAGGTACATATATCCGAGAAGCCGGTATGTGCAACCTGGAATGGAGGCTATGCGATTGTGGGTGTACAGAATGCAGCCGGAACAGATGCCGTAACAGCACCGGGCCGTGACTATCCGTCAGTATGGACAATTCCACCTACAGAGGCATGGCGCTTTACGCCCATTCCGCTCGTAGGCGGAGGGGTTACTTACACTGTAGCGTCTATACCGTATGCACCAATCCCTTATCAGTCTTCCGCTATTTACTGGTATAATGCCTCCACCGGTGCCTATCTGGGTACGGGAAGTTCAATTGCTGTCTGCCCAACAACAAGAACAACCTACAAAGCCGGGGCCCTGGGATGCGCTGACACTTCTTTTGGCTATTACACTGTTAACCCGACAGGTTCAATAGTAATTACCACAACGTCTACCAATCCAACAATATGCGGTGCCTGTGATGGTACAATCACTGTTCATGGCCTTACTCCGGGGCGGGTGGATACTGTAAATTACGATTACGGTGGTATAGCTCAGCCGCCGGTTATAGCCACAGTGTCGGGTGGAGGTACTATTACTATTTCCGGGCTTTGTGCGGGATCATATACCAACATTATCGCAAGGCAGGGCGGATGTATTTCGTTGCCGCAAACGGTTACGCTGACAGACCCTCCCATTGCTATAGCAAGTGTTTCAACGGCCAACCCGACCCGGTGCGGCGCGTGCGACGGGCAGCTGGTCATTCATGGCCTCTATCCCAGCCATGTATTTACAGTAAGTTATAACTACAATGGTACACCACAGCCCCCTGTGGCTACATCAACATCTTCTTCAGGAACTATTACACTGACTGGTTTGTGTGCTGGCATCTACGATAACATTGTTGCTTCCTATGGAGCCTGCATTACTCCGCCCGCAGGGCCGTACACGCTTTTCGACCCTCCGATTTCTATCAGCAGCGTCACCCCGACAAACCCTACAGCATGTGGCGTATGTGACGGAATTCTGGTGCTCCATGGGCTTTACAGCAGCCATGCGTTTACCATAAACTATAGTTTTAACGGTGTAGCCCAGCCGCCGGTTTCCACCATCAGCAGTGGCACGGGTACAGTAACATTGATCGGCCTGTGTGAGGGTATTTATAATAATATCGTTGCTTCCTTTGGCAGTTGCACTACACCGCCTGTTGGGCCGTTCACACTTACGGCGCCTCCTCCACCTGTATTTTTCATTACTTCATTTTCCAACCCAACTCAGTGTGGTTACTGCGATGGGTCCATCATCATTCACGGTGTGCCTCCCGGCTCAGTTGATTCAGTTTTTTATACCCGCAATGGTTTGGTACAACCTCCTATGGTTTTGATTGGTTACCCCGACAGTACACTCCATATGGATGGCTTGTGCAGCGGCAACTATACTGCATTCACAAATAAAATCGGCCCGTGCCTTTCGCCTGTTGTTGGTAGTGCCATTCTGGTTGATCCGCCACTCACGGCAGGTTTCAGCGATGTAGTTCATTATGGATGTAACGGTGATACAGTATTTTATTTCAACTCTTCAACCTCAACCGGGGCCTTGTATTATGTTTGGCATTTTGGTGATGGCCACACAGATACCGCAACGAATCCAAGCCACATTTTTGCCCAGGGAGTTTATACCGTTACGCTGGTTGCTACTAATTTATATTGCCTGGATAGCTTTAAGCTGAAGGATTCTCTGTTGCACCCTTTGCGTGCACAGTTTACAGATACGCCTTCTATCGTCTGCCAGAAAGATCCCGTGAGCTTTTCCAATTACTCCTTTGGTACAGGCCTTTCATATGCATGGTCTTTTGGCAACGGAGCCGCATCAAATCTGATGAATCCCAGTTATGCATTCAATAATTCGGGTACATATAAAGTACAGCTGATAGCAACCGATTTTGTGCCTTGCCACGATACGGCAACTGCTATAGTACAGGTTGACTCACTGAGCCCGGTGAGCATACAGGTGTCAGACAGTGTTTTGTGCCGCAGCACCTCGGTTACATTTAACGGAATTTATACCGGTATCGGCAATACGGGTGTATCCTGGTATTTTGGCGACGGAGACAGTATAATTAATCTCAATCCGGTTGTCCATTCCTACGACGCCACGGGGCAGTTCACCGTTTCGGTAGTTGCACATTATAGGGTGTGCAAAGAGCCCGCAACTTCAAGAGTTATTAATTTATTCCCGTCGCCAAATATTTATCTGGGCGGTGATACTTCAATCTGCCCCGGCAGTATTGCCCTGAGGATTGGAGACAATTTCAATGCCAGCAACAGTGCTGCAAGGTGGAAATGGTCTACCGGCCAGACTACACCTTTTATATCGGTTGTTGCCCCTGGCCACTACGGGCTAAAAGTAATTATTGACGGATGTGAAGCATCGGACTCAATTTGGGTTAAAAACGATTGCTATATGAATATCCCCAATGTATTTACACCAAACGGTGACGGGTCCAATGATTATTTCTTTCCACGCCAATATCTAACAAAAGGGCTTACCAGCTTTAAAATGGAGATTTATAACCGCTGGGGACAGTTAGTTTTTGAAACATCCAGCCTCAATGGAGCTGGCTGGGACGGAAAGTTCAATGGCAAGGATCAGCCTGAGGGAGTCTATGTGTATGAAATAAGTGCTGCATTTAAAGATGGCCAGAAAGAAAGCCATCAGGGCAACGTAACATTGCTAAGATAAATATATTAAAAGGATGCCAACCCCGGCAATAATATCGCTGTCTTATATTATCTAAGGTTATGTTAAAGTGACATATATCCTTAATTTGCAACCAATAATTAATAAAAGAAATTAATTTTATTTGTAGGCAAGGAAAATTTAGTATTTTACAGAAAATCGAGTAAATTTATAACCCGATTTACAATAAAAGTTGAGTCAGAATTTTAAGAATACGCCAATACGATAATATTACGATTATGAAAAAACAATACCTCTTTTTAGTTTTTGTTACGCTCCTACTTTGCAGCAATATATCCTATGCGCAATTAGTGGGCACCAATTGTTTCCTTCAGGGGCATTGGGTCGAAATTGGTATATGCCCGAATGGTGCGTTGGGTACGCCGCCTCCACCAGCTGGCTATCACTCGCATTGTGCAGGTTGTTTTCCTACAAACGGACTTGCTGAAGTGTATGACTACGGCCATGATGGATGGGGTGTAGGTTCTCCTCCAATGATGGGTGACTATACTTTGCCAGGTAGCCCTTTTGAAGGCTGGGAGGTGCAGGCAAATGGATCTCGTTGTCAGGCATACCAAAGCGGCACTCTAACTTTCACTTATTCTGGTGCAGGTACAATGACAGGCGGAGGGATGAGTTCGTATTCAAATGTTGGTGGCGTTGCTAAAGGTTTCCAGACCGGTACATACAATCCGGGAGGAGCTAGCCTGCTTATCAAGCAGGAGACGCGTGTTGACACAAATGCCAGTGCTGTAGTTTTTACAACTAAATTCTATAACACAGGGGCAAGTATCATCAACAATGTTTATTACTGGAGGTCATGTGATCCTGATAACGATCAGACATGGCCTGGTGGCGGCTTTCCAACGAACAATGTCGTAAATTATCAAAATGACATTGCGCACAGGGTACAAGTTACAGCTACAGGCAGCAGTTCTACATTGCCTACTTTGTCTTTGTGTACAAAAGATTGCCGTGCGGTTGCTTGTATATATACATCCTGGGGCCTGAGTGTTACAACAGATCTTGCTTTGGGTTGGGCTATGAATACTACTTTTGGTGGAACATCTTATTATAACGTTGGTGTAAATCATCCTGGTGATATTGGTATTGGCCTCATTTTCAAAGTGGGCAACATTGCCATTGGTGACAGTGCTGTAGTTTCCTGCGCTTATGTGTTTAATGGTGTTACTGGATTGGATAGTGTTGGTGCATTCCCTGAGCCAGCGCTTGCTATAGGTGGTTCTGTAGCGGTAGCTCCTGCACCGTACCCCAATGTTGTAGTTGATACTTATAACGCTTGTGCCCACCCTGGCTTAACTGCTGTACCGGCAGACGTTCTGTATAGCGATGAAAAGGCCTGGACATGGAGCACATGGACATGGTCGCCTTCTTTGGGCCTGGCTGCTACCACTGGCGTTCATAATATCATTTACACAACGGTATTGCCGCCTTCAATTACTTATACAATTACTGGTGTTGATGCGGCAACCTGTCAGACCAGGACTATGTTACTCACCATAATCAGCTGTAACAACGTTCGTGCTAATGAGCCATGTTACGGAGATACATTGTTCCTGAGGCGCGTAGGTGATTCAACCGGTTGTACCTATTTCTGGTATGGGCCTGGTGGTTATACAAGCACTCAGCAGAATCCATTTATCTATCCGGCAACTTATGCTGATTCTGCTAAGTTCTTTGTGATCAGAACTTTGTCAGGTGTAAGTGATACCGATAGTATCGCAGCAGTAGTACATCACAAGCCTGTTATTACGCTTACCAATAACGGGCCGCTTTGCCAGGGAGCAAATGATACGCTCAGGCTTACGTGCAGCCCAGGTATGCTGGGTATGACTTATGCATGGAATGGCCCGCCAGCGTATACTTCATCATTGCAAAATCCTAATATTGCTCCTTTTGTTGATGTAGATACAGGCGATTACACAGTAGTAGTAACAAGCCCGTATGGTTGTAAGGATACGGCAACAACCCGTGCCCGTATGATACCAAGGCCTTTGCCGCCGGTTATTATTAATCAGCCTTATTACTGCCAGGGGCAGGTGTATGCGCCTTATTCAGTAACGGGTATCAATCCGGGTGCTACTGTATATTGGTGGTCAGCACCTACAGGAGGAACCAGTTCACTGGTGGCACCGGTATACACTACTGCTGTGCCGGGCTTGTACATAGTGTGGGCTAGCCAGAAAGATGGCAACTGCGAAAGCCTCAGGGGTATTGACACAGTTAGAGTTGTAACAACGCCGCTTGCTCCGGTTGTTACTGGTATTCAGGATTACTGCCAGTTTATTGGGCCAATTGTTCCTTTGACAATTACGCCTTCTGATTCGGCTGCCTGGTACACTGTGTCAGTTGGCGGAGTGCCAACGTTTATTGAGCCGCTTCCAAACATTAATGTAACCGGAACTACAAACTACTGGGTTAGCCGAATTGATTCTGGTTGTGAAGGCCCACGTACTCCAACATCGTTCACTATTCATCCTAAACCAGCGCCACCGGTTGTAACACCAACACCTTGGTGCCAGTACCGCACGCCAGGCCCTATTCAGGTAGCCCCAAGTGGTGCTGGTGATGTGCTCACATACTACGGCCCGGGCGTTACTAGTGGATACCCAACAGCACCTACGCCAAGTTCTTCTGTAGCACCGGACACAATTTTATACTACATAACAGAGACTACAGTTCCATGGGGTTGTATCAGTGATAGTGCGGTTGATAAAGTTGTAATTAAGCTGAAACCCGAACCGCCTGTAACTCACGATATCAGGTACTGCCAGCATGACTTTGCTCGTCCGTTGAACGAGCGTGTGGACAGTGAATTCCACTCACACCTGAACTGGTATTTTAATAGTATTGCATTGCAGCCATCACCTAAACCGTTCACAGATACAGTTCCTGGCTTTACTACTTGGTGGGTTAGCCAGACTGTGCCTAATGATGCTACTGGTTGTGAAAGTGACAGTGCAGCATTGAGGGTAGAAGTCGTTTATAAGCCCGACTTTATTATTAATGCCGGAAAGCCATGGGTATGCCAGTTCGATTCACTGCAGATGGCATATCAGGGCCCAGCGTTGTTTGAGCCAGGTTATAACTGGACTTTGCCAAATGGGGTTCATTTCGCAGGTAATTCAAATGCGGGAGACTCTATGATTACTGTGCGGTTCGACTCTGTAGACCAGAATAACTATATCACGCTTCGTGCAAGTGATGACAGTGGCTTCTGCTACTCTGATGCTCAGATTCGTATTAAAGTTGTACCTCAGCCTACAATGATAGCTTACACCAAGCAGGATGTGTGCCTGGGAGACACAGTAGAGCTGTCTCTGGTTTCCCGGTCAGATGATGCGTACACTTACAAATGGTTTATTGACAATGTGATAATGGATGCTTCAACAGCTCTGAGTATCGTAACCAGCAATTCAAATACTGGCGGCCCTTACTCTATTTCATGGGTTGACAGTGGCCGTCACGTTATCAAAATAACCAGCTCATCAGCAGAAGGCTGTAAATCATTGCCAACGTTTGATACGGTGTTAGTGCATACAAGCCCTGATCCAGGTTTCAGCATTTCTTCCCAGCATCCTCATGGTATCTGCCTTGAAGACAGCGTTGAATTCACTGCCAGGATTAACAACCTGAACTATTCATACGTTTGGGGCCCTGAGCATGACTTCAATAACCTGAATCAGGCTACTGCATGGGGCAAAATGGAAGAAGTGAAGAATGTAATTACACTCAAAGTAACTGATCCATTTGGATGTTATGCTACAACAAGCATGGATGTAGATGCCGGTTCATGCTGCCTGATAGCATTCCCGAATGCATTTACTCCAAATGGCTCAGGGCCTGATGAGAATAATGTATTCAAGCCATATGTAGCAGGTTACCACAGGTTCCATTTGTTCCGTATTATGAACCGTTGGGGACAGACTATCTTCGAATCTGCCAACAGCTCAGTAATGGGATGGGATGGTAAATACAATGGTGTACCTCAGGATATGGGTGTTTACTACTACGTGCTTAAGTATGACTGCGGTGGTAAAACACTGGAACAGAAAGGCGACGTAACCCTGATAAGGTAATATCGAAAGTAACATTGATAAAAGCAAAAACCATCAGTTGATTCTGATGGTTTTTGCTTTTAAAGAGTATAAGCCTTGATATACTGCATTTTGGTAGCATGGCCGTTACTGCTTACCTCAAAGTAGTCATAAAACGTGGTGTCATCTTTTACCTTGAACCCTACTATAAAAGTATAAGGTGCGCTGCCTTTTCTTAATATTGGTGTCAGCGTTTCGGCTCCTTTGGGCATCGTAAATTGACTAGTTGAGAAATTGGGGCCAAAGTCAGCATCAACATCATATACTCCTGATGCAATATTGCTGTCCGCAATCACTCTTACTGTAAAAAAGAAGTGGTTCAGCTTGTCGGGCGTAGTTGCCTCCATAGAATCAGCAGCTACAACATAACCGGGTTTTGGCAGCTTGCTATAGGCTTCACCTGTGTTTGCTACATGGGTGGAGCTGTTACATGATGCGGCTATCACAGCAGCGAAACAGACGTGGGCGACAGTTATTATTTTTTTCACTGTCGCAAAAATAGCAGATAATGATGCCGAAAGTTGCGGGATTAAAGTAAATTTATGCCAATCAATTAATTCCCCTGATGAAATACAATATTAACTTGAAATGGGCTATTTCCGTGATGGCAATGACTACACAAATGTTCAGTTCTGGCTGCAATGATGTTGGCAACAATATGAATAATACAAAGGCAGATACAACTGTAAAGGCCTCGGGCTACGACCCGAATTTTAAGGTAGAAGCTGAATCTTTTGCTGACCTGCAAGTACTCAGGTACGAGATTCCCGGCTTTAATGGGCTGAGCCTGCAGCAGAAAAAACTGGCCTATTACATGTATGAAGCAGCACTATGTGGCCGCGACATGATCTACGACCAGAAAAGCAAGTACGGATTGTTGCTGCGCAAAACAATAGAAGGTATGTATGGCACATACGATCATCAAAAAGATGCATCACCTGATAACTGGAAGAAGTTTGAGGAGTATTGTGGCAGAGTGTGGTTCAGCAACGGCAATCACCATCATTACAGTAACATTAAGTTTATACCTGATTGTTCCTGGGAATATTTTTCGGCGGTAGTTAAGGGTTCAAAGCCAGAGTCGCTGCCTATGGAGAAGGGTGAAACTGTTGATGCCTTTCTGGAGAGGATCAAGCCTATTGTGTACGACATGAACTTTGAGCCTAAAGTAGTAGATCAGCGCCCTAACATTGATAATGTAGCCAACTCTTCGAATAACTTTTATGAAGGAGTAACCCAGAAAGAAGTTGAAGCGTTTTATTCCAAATTCCCGGCAAGCGACAGCGCACCATCGTGGGGGCTGAACAGCAAGGTGATGAAGGAGAACGGGCAGGTAGTAGAAAAAACCTGGAAGAGCGGTGGCATGTATGGCGGAGCCATTGATAAAATTATTGGATGGCTTGAGAAAGCTGTGTCTGTGGCAGAAGACGCAGAGCAAAAGAAATCGCTGGAGCTGTTGGTGCAATATTACAAAACCGGAGACCTGAAGGTATGGGACGACTACAACATCAGTTGGGTAAAGACTTCATCTAGGATAGATGCGGTGAATGGATTTATTGAAGTGTATCTGGATGCAATAGGCAAGAAGGCCAGCTTTGAAAGTACCGTATCACTGAAAGACATGGAAGAAACCAAGCGTATTGAGGCGATAGCCAATCAGGCGCAGTGGTTTGAAGACAATTCACCAATAATGCCGGAGCACAAAAAGAAAACTGTAAAAGGGATAACAGCAAAGGCTATTACAGTTATTGTAGAGAGCGGTGATGCAGCGCCAAGCACACCAATAGGCATCAACCTGCCGAATGCTGAATGGATTAGGAAGTCGCACGGCTCCAAATCGGTATCGCTCAGCAATATCATTCATTCTTACAACGTAAGCGGATCGAAAAGCGGAATGCTGGATGAATTTGCAGTGAACGATACTGTGATGCAACGCCTGAAAAAATACGGCCCTCTTGCCTCTGACCTGCATACCGATATGCATGAGTGCATAGGGCATGCGTCTGGTCAGCTGAACCCTAATGTAAAGACGACCGATGTAACGCTAAAGAACTATGCCAGCTGCCTCGAAGAAGCCCGTGCCGACCTGGTGGGGCTGTACTTTATCATGGATAAAAAGCTCGTTGAGATTGGTGTAATGCCCAGCCTTGATGTAGCTATGGCAGAATACGACAGCTACATGATGAACGGACTGATGACACAGCTGACACGCATAAAACCAGGCGACCAGCTGGAAGAAGCCCACATGCGCAATCGCGCGCTGAATGCACACTGGGTATATGAGCATGGCAAGAAAGACAATGTAGTAGAGTTTGTGAAGAAAAACGGCAAAACCTATGTACAGGTGAATGACTACAACAAACTGCGTGATCTGTTTGGACAGTTGCTAAAGGAGATCCAGCGTGTGAAATCTGAGGGTGATTATAATGGTGGTAAAAACCTGGTGGAAACCTATGGTGTGAAAGTAGACCCTGTGCTGCATAAAGAAGTGCTGGAACGCTTTACCAAGCTGGGTATAAAGCCATACAGGGGCTTTATACAGCCTAAATTAGTGCCAGTAATGAATGGCGCTGATATTACTGATGTGAAAGTGGAATATCCGGATAACTTCTATCAGCAGCATATGGAATACGGTAAGAACTATGGGTATCTTCCGGTGAAAAACTAACAAAAAATAATAGCTATTTTACAAAAAACAAAAGCGCAGGAATACCGGCGCTTTTGTTTTTTTTTGTTCGAAGGGGTTACAGTTCAACATACTCGCCCTTATTGTTGACGTCGTATAGCTTGTGGTTTTCTAATTTAAAATTGTTCCAAAAGTCCACCAGATGATAAATGGAAATTACCTTCTTTCCTTTCTCTGTTCCTGGCCTGAATGCTGGTGCAGTTTCCATCAGGCGGCAGACTTTATTGAAAATTTCTTCCTGTAGTTCTTTTTTAACTGGTGCATAAAATGCAGGGTCTGTATTCCTGACGAGTGTGGCTGTAGTGCCTGCTTTTGGCCCATCTGTAATGGAGACATTGATTTTTGGGTCGGAGGCATTGACGATGTTTGTAGCTGGTGCGGGCTTCACGTCTTTGATCTCATCTGAGGTTTTGCTCCGTTTCATTTCATGAAAATCGAAGTAGGCAATTTTTCCATGTTCGTCAATAACGATATTGGAAATATCCAGGCGGTAGCTGCCATTATCCAGTTTGCCAAGTTCATGCCTCATGTTGAGCAGAAGGTAGTTTCTCAGGTCTTTCTAACTGCCGGTATAAGCAGGCCCTTCATCGTAAAAGTCTGTAATTTTTTTGCCGTTCATTTTTATAGGAGCAGGGTCGTGTCGCAACACTTTCATCAATTCCTTACCTGTTACAGGATCAATAACTGTGACTGTGTCAAGAGTAAGTTCTGACAACTCGATTTTGTTGCCGCGATAGGTGACAATATTGCCATTCTTTTTGAAGTGCTGTGAAAAGGTGTTTTTGGAAAAACAGACAAGGCATACCAATGCGAGTGGTATGAAAACGAGCATCTTGGTTCTGGATGCGGCAGATGATTTGCGGTAAAGCATAGATATCCGGTTTTTTATGGGTGAACGATTGAATGAATGAGAAATAGATGGTGCGGATTGCAGCAAAGCCTGCTCTACGAGAAACCTGCTGTAATGCTGTGGCTGCACTGCTGATGCCCTGTCGGCCTGATACTCATGTACCAGCAGCAGCCGGTTATTGTACATGTATACCAGCGGGTGAAACCAGAATACAATACGTGCCAGCTGCATAATTAACAGGTCGGCAAAGTGGAACAAGCCGGCATGTCTTTTTTCATGAGCCAGTATCATTTGCCATTCTTCAGAACTGTATTGTGCTGTGGTGCACACAAAAAGTGTATTTCTGAAAGAGAACGGAGCGTGATCCTTGCCTGTTTCTATTACAGTCCACCTTTGTTGGTAAGATGTACTGCCTGAGCGGTAGAACGAGATCAATTTGAACACCTCGGCGATCAGCAGCAGCGCAACTGCCGCACCGGCGATGTAGAGGTACGCAAGCCATTCTTCCCAGTTAAAACTGCTAAAAAATCCTGTGGCCTCGATTACATTTTCTTTTGCAGCAATTACTCTGCCCACAGGTACATCGAGAACAGCAGGCAGAATTCGGCTGCCATCCTGAAACTGTATAAGTGGAAACAGTGCGCCCAGTAAAAATGTAAACAGCAAGTAAAAAAGGGTTGTAGTTATGGTAGCTTTCACGGCGCAGAAACAGATCGAACATAACCAGGCTCAGTAGCCAAATGGCAGATGTGTTGATGAGGTATTGTATCATGATGTTTGTTTAATGGTGAACAATAATGCAGTCTTTCCAAGCCCGCAGCGGGGAATGGATACAGTTAAGCACTCATTTTGCATCAATATCTTTAAATAACTGGTTGAGTTCCTTCAGGTTCATGTCCTCGCTTTTTACCAGAAAGCTTACGAGCTTTTTTGGCGATCCGCTGAAATACTTTTCTATCAGGCTTTTTACGCAAGCCTGTGCGTATTCTTCCCTGGCAACTATGGGGAAATATTCATGAGTTTTGCCGTAAGCCTTGTGATCTACAAAGCCCTTCTTTTCGAGTATGCGCACAACTGACGAAACAGTGCTGTGGGGCATATCGGGGTCGCCTAGCTGATCTATAATATCACGCACCAGGCAGCGGCCCAGTTGCCAGATGATGTGCATGACTTCTTCTTCTGCTTTGGTAAGTGTTGGTAATGAAGTTTTCCGTTTCATAACGTAAATATACGTTACAAAACGAAAAAACCAAATAAATATTGTGTTTTACAACAAAGCCGGCTATTGCCGGATTTGTATATACATCATTAAAAGAGTATTGATTAATGCCCCGCCTTGAATTTTTTAACGGCTTCCGTAAGCTTAGGTACAATCTCCATGGCATCGCCCAGTACGCCGTAATTGGCGGCTGAGAAGAACGGTGCTTCCGGATCTTTATTGATAACAACGATAGTCTTAGAACCATTAACACCTGCCAGATGCTGTATAGCACCGGAGATACCTACTGCAATATAGAGGTTAGGGCGTATGGTGCCGCCGGTTTGGCCTACGTGTTCATTATGCGGGCGCCAGTGGCTATCAGCTACCGGGCGCGAACAGGCAGTAGCTGCACCCAGTTCTTTAGCCAGGTCTTCGAGCACATGCCAGTTCTCAGGGCCCTTCATACCGCGGCCTCCACTCACTACCAGTTCGGCCTCAGAAAGCGGTACTGCACCCGATGCTTTTGCTACTTCTTTTACCTGAACTGCGAAGTCAGCATCACTGAATGATACATCCAGTTTCTCAACTGTTGCACTGCCCTCGCCTTTTACCACTGCAAAGGTATTGGGCATGAGGGTAATAACTTTTACATCGCTGGTGATGCTAACGAATGCAAAAGCCTTGCCTGAGAATACTGTTTTCTTTACCACGAATCCTTTAGATAGGTCGGGATAAGCAACAGCGCCTGCTGCCAGGCCGGCACCAAGGCGTGCCGCCAGGCGTGGGCTTACAGCCTTGCCTACTGTATCATGCAGGCCTACAATCACCTTTGCTCCTTCCTTCTGGGCGGCGGCCAGCATTACTTTGGTATACGCACGCGAAATGAAATGCTCCAGGCGTGCGTCAGTTGCATTCAATACTTTTTGTGCGCCATAGGCACCCAGCTCCTGCATGGCAGCATCGGCAATATTGCCCACAGCAACTGCAGTAACAGATGTGACGGTTTCCTTAGCTATGTGTGCAGCATATTGTACAGCCTCAAGAGATTTTTTCTTGAAGGCACCATTTGTATGTTCAACTAAAACGAGGACGCTCATTTTTTATTAATTCAAAAAGTTAAAAGTTAAAAAGTCAAAAGCTCAATGAGGACATTTCTCCCGGTGATCAGATCACTTTGGCCTCGTTATGGAGCAGGCTTACCAGCTCGTCCATATTGTCGGCGGAGATCATTTTTACACCAGATTTTGCAGGCGGCATTTCGTATGCCACTATGCTGCTTACGGCACTGATGGCTGCAGACGCCACTACTTTGAGCGGCTTGGTGCGGGCTGCCATAATGCCGCGCATATTGGGTATACGCGCTTCCGACATACCCTTCTGGCAGGAAACCACCAGCGGCAATGCACACGTATCAGTTTCTTCGCCGCCCTCTATCTCGCGTACCACAGTGGCCACGCCAGAGGCAACGTCCAGTTTAGCAGCGAAACCTATGTAGTTCATATCCAGCAGCTCAGCGATCATAGCGCCTACAGAGCCGTTGTTGTAATCAATTGACTCCTTGCCGCAGAGCACCATGTCGTAACCAACGGTTTTTGCGTACTCAGCTATCTGAGCTGCAACAGTAAATGTATCACCGCTCTCGGCATCTATACGGATGGCTTCGTCGCCACCCAGTGCAAGTGCTTTGCGGATAACCGGCTCAGCATCAGCTTTGCCTACAGTTACCATGTGTACATCGGTAGCGATGCCTGCTTCTTTAAATTCCAGTGCACGAACCAGTGCATACCACTCATCGTAAGGATTGATGATGAAGGTAACTCCTGCTGTGCTGAAATGGGTATTGTTGTCGGCGAAAGCCACCTTGGTGGTGGTATCAGGAACGGGGCAAATACAAACTAATATTTTCATCTAGCTAAAATTAAAATTCGTACAATCGTGAGCTCAATTGGAGTGCAAAAGTAGGTAAAATTTTGGGTCGGAAGGTGTGGGTAGATAGTATTTAGCAGATAGTAATTGGTCGGGAGTTTTGGGTCGAGGTGCTAAAGTTTGGCAAAAAGAGTTAAGGGCATTTTCTCCGGTTCCGGTGGCTCCGACAGGCGCCGGCAAATAGCCGAAAGCGTTTGAAACTTGATTGGGGATATTTTCCAACACAGGACGCCACCGTACTGTCATAAGCCATATACGGCTTGTCATAGATTTTAAATTTTGCCATTTCCACCCAATATCCGATATTTACAAAAGGCTCGCACCCATTTATTGAAAATGAAATTTCCGGTTGCAGTTTTTTCGGTAAAACCCGCAATTCATGCGCAAATAATTAAAAATCAATTAGTTAATAACTTCCGGTCGCTTCCGCCACCGGAAGAAACCGGAAGTAAAACGGAAGTTTGCTTCCGGTGCGTTTAACCCTACAAGAATATGGTGAACCTTGTGTAGCCATCGTGGACTTTGTGGTAGAAACCGCCGCCTGACCATTTCCCACATGGGTATTTTTTGGGAAAATAATTCAGGCAAAACAATTGATAATCAGCACCGTAAAGCATTTTGATATTTGTTTGAGAAAATGGGAAATTTCAACATCAGGTAAGCGAACGCTATTTGGCTGATTGCCTTGGCTCAGGGGATTTCTCACGGCACTTCGTTGCGGCTGCACCTGCACTGCGTTTGTTCGAAATGACGGCGGGTATTGGGCTGGTTTTCATTTTATTTATTTCAATGCAAATATTTGTGGTTGCCCTGTCAGAATCGGGAATAGGGGTTTAACTTGCGTGCATGTTTGCTGATGTGATCCTTCCGCTTAATCTGCCCCAGGTGCTTACCTACGGGGTGCCGCTGGATATGCAGGAACTGCTGCGGCCGGGGATGCGTGTGGAAGTGTCGCTGGGTAAAAACAAGCAGTATGCCGGTATAATAGAACGGCTGCACGATAATAAGCCTCAGGAATACATGGTGAAGCCCATCAGGAATATTATTGATGAGGAGCCGGTGGTCAATGAACAGCAGTTGCAGTTCTGGCGGTGGGTGGCACAGTATTATATGGCAGGCCCGGGCGAGGTGATGCAGGCTGCCCTGCCGGCACATCTGAAACTGATGGGCGAAACCAGGCTGCAGTGGGTGGGAGACGACAGCGTTGTATACGAGTGGAGCAATGAGGCTCACCTGGCAGTGGAATCGCTGATTATGCGCCGGGAGATAACGATCAGTGAGCTGCGTAATATTATCAGTGCAAGGCACTTCGCACAGGTGCTTAATGAGCTGCTGGAGCAGGAGGTTATACAGATAAATGAAATGCTGGAAGCAACCTACCGGCCCAGGCGGGAAAAGGTAGTGATGCTGGCAGCCATACACAACAGTAACGATGCACTGCTGGCACTGTTTAAAGAACTGGAAAAGGCACCTAAACAACTGGAGCTGCTGATGGCCTATACAGAGATATCTGTGAAGGCAGGGGTGGTGAAACAAACTGAACTGCTGGACAGAACAAGTGCATCGGCAGCACAGATGAAGGCACTGGTGACGAAAGGGATATTTGTAGTTGAAGAGCAGAATGTCGACCGTGTGTTTTTTCCGGCGGCGCAACAGGCAAAGGAGATTGTATTTACTGAGGCTCAGCAAAAGGCATATGACGACCTGAACGCAGGGCTGCAGGACAAAAATGTGGCATTGCTGCACGGGGTAACAGGCAGCGGAAAGACGCTGCTGTATATTCATAAGATAAAGGAGTGCCTGAAGGCAGGCAGGCAGGCTATACTACTGCTGCCAGAGATAGGGCTCACCACCCAATTGGTGAGGCGGCTGCATGCCTATTTTGGCGAGCAGCTGGGTGTGTATCATTCGCACTTCAGTAACAATGAGCGTGTAGAGATATGGGAGAAGGTGCGGAAAGGGGATTATCAGGTGGTGGCAGGGCCAAGGTCGGCATTGTGGCTGCCCTACAGCAATCCGGGTCTGATAATAGTTGATGAGGAGCACGACAGCAGCTATAAGCAAAAAGAACCTGCACCCAGGTTTCATGCGCGGGATGCGGCTATCTACCTGTCGTCACTTTTTGGTGCAAAGGTGATACTGGGTTCAGCTACACCATCGGTAGAGAGTCTGTATAATGTGCAGCAGGGCAAGTATGCCTATGCGGGCCTTAAGGACAGATACCAGGGTGTGAAGATGCCTGTGATAGAGATAATAAATGCCAAATCGCTGGAGACGGTGAAGCTGAGCGGCGTGAAGCTGGTGACACCTGAGCTGCAGCAGGCAGTGCTCGAAGCCCTGCAGCAAAAGAAGCAGGTAATACTTTTTCAGAACAGGAGGGGGTATGCTCCGTTTCAGTTGTGTACTATATGCGGCTGGGTACCGCAGTGCAAGAACTGCTCTGTATCACTTACGTACCATAAAAGCACTGATAAGCTGCACTGCCACTACTGCGGACTGAAAGCAGCGGTGGTGAGATCTTGTCCGGCATGTGGGAGCGATAAACTGGTGAGCAAGAGTTTTGGTACAGAGAAGATAGAAGAAGAGGTGCAGCATATATTTCCGGAGGCCAGGGTGGCACGCATGGATGTGGACAGTATGCGGGGCAAGCACAGTATGCGTGAGCTGCTGGACCTGCTGGAGAAGCGGAAGATAGACATACTGGTAGGCACGCAGATGGTGGTAAAGGGACTTGACTTTGCCTCAGTGGCGCTGGTGGGTATACTCAGTGCCGATAGCCTGCTCAGCTATCCGGATTTCAGGGTGAATGAGCGCGCGTTTCAGCTGATGGAGCAGGTAAGCGGCAGGGCTGGCAGGGCAGATGGCAAGGGGCGGGTACTGATACAGGCCTACAACCTTACACATCCGGTATTACAACTGGTGAAGGACCATGATGTACATAACTTTTACATGCAGGAGATAGGCTACAGAAACCACTTTGCCTATCCGCCATTTACAAGGCTGATAAAAATTGTTTTTAAACACAAGGATGAGACCAGAACCGCCGCTGCTGCAACTTTGATGGCAGGGGCACTGCAGGCGGTGCCGGGCATAAGCCTGCAGGGGCCTGCACCCGCACTGGTGCCCAGAGTGAGGAATCAGTATATATACGAGATATGGGTGAAGTGCTCAAAAGACAATAAGCAACTGGAGTCGGTAAAGCAATTTCTGAAAAATGAGCGGATGCATATTATCAACAAAAGAGGCAACAGCAATGTGCAAGTGATATTTGATGTGGATCCGATGTAGGTAAGTCAAATTGAAAGCTCATGTACAAGATGAATGAAAATGAAATTATTGGATGAGTAAAATTAGATTCGGCATGTAAGCTTTACGCCGGGGTAATTGCAGAATGGATAATGGATTACAAGTCCTATAACCCTAATTATGATCCAAAAGAATGGAATGAAGTATTTAGAAATAACATCCTTGAAGTAAACGAAGGCAAAGCAAACGATTTTTGCAAGGCAATGGAAAATCAAGAGTTTTTATTGCATGATATTCGAATGAACAAGTCTGATGGTAGTAGATTTGTTTTGTCAGTATTAATTGATTTTGATAGTAGGTTGTATGTGAATGGATATTATGATATATTGCTTGAAGAGTACATACCTAAAAACTGGGTTGGAATATTTGATGACCCTTTGAAGCATGTTCCAGACAATGTCAAGCAATTATTTGAATAATTGTGAGATGGGCTAAAAAACAGTATCAATAAATCTTTTCATTATCTGCTCAAAATAAACCTGCTTTACAGATGATATTTTTGAGATGACTTCATCGGTAGTGTAGGATTGCAAAAGCTGGCATTTCACATATGATTTGCGAGACAGCGGTTTTGACAACATTGAATTGCTTATTTCAAATGAAAATTCGTCGTTGAAGGGTTGGGATGAGATCATTAAAGCATAGAAAATATCCTCGGTTTCAAGTACATTTTCATTTGAGATTACATGAGCCGGGTGTGTTTTGAATTTTCCGCCTGGCAGCTCAAAATTCACTTCGATTATGTCTCGTTGCTGCACCTTCATTTATAAGTATTTAGCAATAGCTTTATTTTTCTTCTTTACTATCGCTTTTTTTACTTCTTCATGTTCCTGTAACGCAGCTATCATTTCTTTGCGTTTTTTTACAGAAAAAACGTTTTTTACAAAATTCATTGATGAAAGCATTTCCGAAAGTTTTTTTGCTTTTGTGGGGGATTTAATTTCTACTATCAATGTTTGCATACCCATGTTTACTTGAAGTTAGTGGTTTTTTAGGTTTTGTCAAAGTTAAATATAAAAAGACAAGTATACAGGCAAAAGCGACTGCCTAAAATTTATTTTTATCCAACATAGGACAAGAAAACGATTAAAAAAACGGGCTGCAAGCAGCCCGTAAAATGTCTTTGATATGGATACCTACAGCTTGATCAGGTCATCTGAGTGGGCATCGTAGAAATTGTATTCGGTAAGTGGTGAGCCGTTGTCGGCCACAACCTTCATTTTTACTTTGTATAGTTTGCTCCATTTCTTCATAATAGAAGGCTTCAGGAAGGTACCCTTGGTAAGGTAGCCTTCGAGGATAGGATGCACTTGCAGTTTCAGGCTTTGATGGCCTTGTGTTGCCAGATATTTAAGGTCTTTTTCTATATCGTCACTCAGTAATATCGATGGGCCTATTTTGCCTGTGCCTTTGCAGGTTGGGCAAACTTCGGCAGTAGAGATATTCAGCTCAGGTTTCAACCTTTGGCGTGTAATCTGCATCAGGCCGAACTTAGACAGCGGCAGTATAGTATGACGGGCTCGGTCGTTAGACATCATGGTTTCCATAGCGTCGTGCAGCTGCTTGCGGTTTTCAGGCAGCTTCATATCTATAAAGTCTACGATGATAATACCGCCCAGGTCGCGCAGGCGCATTTGCCTTACTATTTCCTGTGCTGCTTCCAGGTTTGTAGCCAGTGCATTCTGCTCCTGGCCTATATCTGCACTGCGGGTGCCGCTGTTTACGTCAACCACATGCAGCGCTTCAGTATGTTCGATGATCAGGTAAGCACCGCTTGCCAGATTTACAGTTTTGCCGAAAGAGGCTTTCACCTGCTTGGCTACACCATAGGTTTCGAAAATGGATTGCTGATTGCTGTGTAGCGTTACGATCTCTTCCTGGCCGGGAGAAATTCGTGAGATATATTCCTTGGTAACAGTAAGCAGCTTTTTGTCGTTCACTACTATTTTCTGAAAGCTTTCGCTCAGCAGGTCGCGGAGAATAGAAGTTGTTTTGTCCTGCTCGCTGAGGACCATCTGTGGAGCCTTGGCACCCTTGAGGTTGGCCTGCATAGACTTCCACATTTTCTCCAGTTCCAGAATGTCGGTATGTAGTTCGGCAGTGCTTTTGCCTTCGGCCGCTGTGCGTACTATAACACCAAAATTCTTTGGCTTGATGCTTTCAACAATTCGCTGGAGGCGTTTGCGTTCCTCGGCCGAATGAATTTTGCGTGAGATAGCAACCACATCATTAAACGGAGTAACCACAACAAAACGGCCAGGCAGCGATATTTCACAACTGAGCCTCGGCCCTTTTGACGAAATAGGTTCTTTGAGAATCTGAACTATTATTTCTGGCTTACCGTTGAAAACTTCGGTGATTTTACCTGACTTAAGAATCTCTGGTTCATTTTTAAATTTACCCAGGTCGTCGCCCCAGGTAGTAACACCGTCTACAGCAAGCTTAGAGAATTTGATGATAGACTTGAGGTAGGGGCTAAGGTCTGTATAATGCAGGAAAGCATCTTTCTCATAACCTACATCCACAAAAACGGCATTAAGGCCGGGCATGAGCTTTTTGATCTTGCCCAGATACAGGTCGCCTACAGCAAACTGATCCTGTCCACGCCCATAGTGGAGTTCGACCAGCTTCTTGTCTTCCAATAAAGCTATCTCGACACCTTCCGGTGCCGAATTAATAATAAGTTCTTTGTTCATTGCAGATTACCAGTGCAGCTTCAACTGTTCATGGCGGGTACTGTATAAGTACCGCATTAAGGCCGTAATAATAAACCTGCACATCAGCCTGTGTATAGCGGAGCTGATGTGCAAGGTATTAACTTGATTGAGGAAGCAGTAAAAAAGCCTATTTATTCTTTTTATGGCGATTCTTTCTCAGACGCTTTTTGCGTTTGTGTGTGGCTATCTTATGTCTTTTTCTTTTTTTACCGCAAGGCATAACTCGTAATTTTAAACGTTACTTTAATGAATTTATATGTTGGTCAATATCTTTACTGAACTCGGGGTTATTCACCGCCTTTTTGCATTTCTCCAGTAATTCAATTGCCTTCTTTTTATCTCCTTTTCCTTCGTAAGCCTGAGCCAGAAAATACAGTGCTTCCTTATTTTCGGGTTCCTGTTTTAAAACTGTCTCAAAGCGGCCGATGGCTTTTTCAAACTGCCCTGACTGTATAGACATTTTACCCAACACCATATTGGCGGGAATATCGTCAGGTTTTTCACGGGTGATGGCTAATAGTAACTGAACACCTTTCATTGGTTCACCGGTACCTTCTATATAGGCAGTACCCAGTGCCAGTTTGGTTTCTTCGTTATTCGGATTGATCTTTAATGACTGCTCCAGGCAACTAACTGCTTCTCCCGCTTCCCAAATCTGAACTGAAGGATTACTCTCGCTTTCCATCAGCTGTAAATAGAATTGGCCTGCAAAGGTGAGCTTTTTTTCTGAACTTTCCAATTTGCCAGCTTTTGCGGTATAAAAGGCGGCAAATTTGTACTGGCCTGCATGTTCCCATATTTTTGAAATACGATCAAACATGGGCGCCATTTTTGTGGAATCTTTTAACGCTAATACTTCACTTTCAACAGAATGGATAGAATCGGCTGAGGGTTTTGGAAGTAATGCCCGGGCGCTTGAGAGCATGGTATCGAAAGAAGCGGGTACCGCACTTGCATGGGGTGCCCCTGATACCGGCCCGCCGGAATTAGGGCGTTGCATATCTGCGGCAGGTTTCTTAGCCGGAGGAACGGTGTTGCCCCCCCAGTAGAGAACTGCTATCAAAACAACTGCCGCTGCAATTGATATATAATGTGTTGCCCGCAAGAATCTGATTTTAAGTATGCCTTTTAATCGAAAGGGAGCAAAGGTAACAAAATCAGGGATGCAAACGGAGTATTAATCCATATCGGATTCGCTGGCGGCATGCTCAACTAGCTCGTGTTTTGAGTCTTTTACCGCTACTACAAACTCCTTAGCTGGCTTGAATGCGGGAATAAAATGCTCAGGTATGCTAACTGCAATATTCTTCTTGATATTGCGGCCAATTTTTGCAGCCCTTTTCTTGAGTATGAAGCTGCCAAAACCACGGACATAAACGGGCTCACCTTCAACCAGAGATGTTTTCACCTCTTTGAAAAATGTTTCCAGTGCAACAAGAATATCAACTTTAGGTATACCGGTTTTGTCAGCGATAGTGCCTACAATATCAGCCTTTCTCATATAAAAATGAATTTAAAAGTAAAAACTATAGATTTTCAAGCTTCGGTTCAGGTAATTTACTACGAATATAAGGCAATTTACTAACTAATCAATAACAATTCAAATAGAAATCTATGATAACAAAATAAGTTTTTTTTATAATTGTTAAATTTCTTGTTTAAATAAATTATTGAGCGTGTTTAATTAAACTAAATATAATAAAAAAACTACTAAAAGAAGTGGTGGAAATCTCAAAATTTATGCAAATAAAATAATGTTTTTTGAATAAGCATACACAATAACTGCATTTGAAAAATATTTTAATATTTATACGTTTTTCTGAAAAAAAAGTAGGGCAGCAAAAAAATATTTTCTGCTAAATGGGGCATTTTGACATTTGGAGAGGCAGGTGCGTTGATTACAATTACTTTTGCAAAAAACTATATTGTTGGAGAACAGGAAGAGAAAAGCAGTGGCTATATGGCTGCTGGTAGGAGTAGGAATGATTATCATTCAGACATTGCTGGGTGGTGTAACCAGGCTTACGGGATCAGGCTTATCTATTACCAAGTGGAATCCAATATTTGGCATACTGCCACCACTTAATATGCAGCAGTGGAATGAGGCTTTTGATGGGTATAAGCAGATAGGGCAATTCAAATATCTGAACAGCGACTTTACACTTTCTGACTTTCAGTTTATTTTTTTCTGGGAGTGGCTGCATCGGTTTTGGGCGAGGATGCTGGGCGTTGTATTTGCGGTTGGGTTCGTTTATTTTCTGGTGAGGCAGTATTTTGATAAGAAGATGATCAAACCTTTTGTGGTGTTGTTTTTGCTCGGTGGGCTGCAAGGGCTGATAGGCTGGATAATGGTAGCCAGTGGGCTGAATGACTCGCACCTGTATGTGGACCATATAAAGCTGGCGCTGCATTTTGTATCAGCGATGGTGCTGTCCTGCTATACGCTCTGGTTTGCGCTGCAGCTACTGATACCAGAACAGAAAAGAGCAGCCAATACAGGATTTAGGAACTACACACTGGCCATCGCCCTTGTACTATTTGTACAGCTAACTTTTGGTGCATTTATGGCGGGGCTTAAAGCCGCAATGGCTGCCCCAACTTGGCCTAGCATCAACGGTATGGCCCTGCCGGGCAACCTGACAACAGGTAGCTGGATAAGCGACAAGATGAATGTGCATTTTTTTCACAGGGCTATTGCTTACCTGCTTCTGTTTCTGCTGGTGTTCTGGTATGCGAAAGCAAAAAAAATCAGCAAAAGTTTTAAAGAATCTGTACTGATACAGACAGCCCGGTGGCCAGTGATATTTGTATTGGTTCAGGTAGGGCTGGGCATTGCAACCGTTTTGTGTGCCCAAAAGGCCGTGCCTGGAAAATTTGGCATATTTGAAATACTTGCAGAGCTGCACCAGCTTACTGCCATGTTCCTGCTGATGGCGCTGATGGTGAACCTGTACGTGGTGAAAAACAAAGTGCGGGCATAGCCCTTGGTAATCCTAAATCGAAGGTGTAATAATCCTGTCTATCTTTTTGGAAAGCTTGTCCAGTTCTTCCTGCATCACAGGGTTGTTGTAAGCCTCCAAGGCACTGTCGGCGGCATAGCTGAGCAGGCACATAGCCATAAAATCCTGATCGTCTTTACCTGCATACTGCGACCGCATTTCGTGTACTTTTTCGTCAGCGAGCTTCACCGCTTTACGCACGGCAGATTCTTCCTCAGGTTTAATGCGGATGGGATATGCGCGGCCGGCCAGCCAGACTTTAATTGAAATAAGTTCTTCGTCAGCCATAGTTATTGTGTTGCCAGTTTTTCGGTATTAGCCCTGTGTATCAGCTTTTGCTGAAAAAACACAAGCGTGAGGACGCCCACCGAGATGGCCGCATCAGCAATATTAAAAACGGGTTCGAAAAAAATAAAGTTTTTGCCACCCAGAAACGGTACCCAGGAGGGCATTCGCGTATCAACGATGGGGAAGTAGAGCATATCCACAACCTTGCCCTGCAGAAATTTTCCGTAGCCATGGCCGAATGGCGTGAAATGTGCAACCGCATTACGGTTGTGATTTTTAATGAGACTGCTGAGCCCTTCGTAATAACCGGAAAAGCAGGACAGGGGGCTGTCGGTGAAGATGAGGCCGTAAAACATACTGTCCAGCAGATTGCCCAGGGCACCTGCAAGTATGAGTGAGCCGCAGATAATGGCACCTTTGGCATAACCTTTTTTAACCAGCTTGTGCAGCAGAAAGAAACCGAATACCACCGCAACAAGACGGAAAGAAGACAACAGTATTTTGCCTACCACAGACTCGCTGAGCTTCATGCCGTATGCCATGCCTTCATTCTCAATGAAATGAAGCCTGAACCAGTTTCCCATAATCTTTACTTCATCGCCGTTAGCAAAGTTTGTTTTGATATAGATCTTCAGGAACTGGTCAGCAAGAATGATGACGAGGATTATTAATAATGCATTGCGGTATTTCAAATCTTCAGTATTGTTGTTGCACAAATATACTGCAAACGTAATAACGTATTGTTAAAACAACAGTGCTAAAAAAATTAAAAATCTGGCAGAGGGCGGACTTTACAATCAGGCGTTTGGTCTGGCAGCCTCCTGATAGATGGTTTGCAGCAATGTCTGGCCTACTGCTTTAAGGGTAGATTTATCGATAATGTCCATTACATCGGCATGGGTATGCCAGTGAGGTGCAAATGGTTTTTCAGGGTCGTTTGTAAGGTTAATGATATCAACTGTTTTTATGCCGGCGAGCTTATTAACAGGCACATGATCGTCGGTGATGCTTACATTGACAGAAAAAGGGAAGAATGAGGAAAATCCGGCATCTGCGGCCGCTTTCCATATCTTCTGCTGAACATCGCCGGCATACTGCGCAGAGAAGCCTTCGAGTGGGAATTGCGCCCCACGCGCTCCAACCATATCCAGCAGCACACCAAATTCTGCTTTGTAACCGGGAACATGCGGATGAACGGCCCAATACTGGGTCCCCAGGCAGTAAGAATTTTCACCCCAGGCCGTCTGCCCGTAGTCTTCAACATCTGTAAGCAGGATGTCTATACCCAGATTGGTGGGCAGGCCATGAGCCCTGATTTGGCGGGCAACCTCAAGCAGTACGCCTACGCCACTGCCCGCATCATCAGCCGCCAGTATGGGTTTGTCAGTATTTTTTGTGTCCTGGTCGGCCCAGGGGCGGCTGTCCCAGTGTGTGAGCAATAGTATGCGCCTGGATGCACCAGGATTAATAACTCCAATAAGATTAATGCAAGGAAGCTGCTTGCCATCGCCACCAGTAACATGTACGGACTGTTTATACACGGTGTCACAGCTTTTTATAAGGTGTGCTTCCATCCATTCGGCGCACCTGGACTGGGCTGTGGAGCCGGGTGTCCTTGGGCCAAATGCAACCTGCCGGCCAACGAAGTCGTAAGCACTGTCGGCGTCGAACAGAGGCACATTCAGCGGCCTTGCTACAACCGTGTCGGCAGGCACTTCTTTTTTCTGTTCGTTATTGTTGCTACCACCGCAGGATGAAAAAAAAACTACACCTGCTGTAAAAAACGCTGCAATCCGCTCCATGATCTGGTTTGATTCCATCATGCAATCAATGGCGAAGCGGAGTTTGTGCAGACTGGACAATAGTGTAATCGCCGCCTATTCCGGGGTTGCCAACAAATGCTATCACCCTGCAATGTACAGGATTGATAGCAGGATTGGGAGCTGGCAGTGTTTTGGGTGTATACACAAACACTTTCTGAAACATGCGGCCAGCTTCTTTCAACGGTGTGCTCAGATCCAGTGGTATACCGTTGTAAGGTGTAACCGTTTCACGCAGGATATTCATAAATAGCTGGTTGGGAAGAAAACCCGCAGTGCCTACTTCCTGATAGTCGTACATGGAATCCTCAACTATTGCAACGGTGAGGTTGCCAGGTACACTCGTAGAATCGAGGTAGGTAACTTTCACAGTAATAGTATCTTTATCTGCACCGGGGTTATAGCTTGTGTTAAGGCCAATGGATACTTTACATGGTGTTAACTTTCGTTCTATTTCACCAGTCCATAGCGAACGCTCCATTGCCAGATGGCCTCCAACAGGAACCCTGTCAATACCGCCTGCAGGATAACTACTTACGGTGCCTGCATAAATCTGATTGGCTATATTTTCGGCTGACTCATTTCTGAAATCATGCGTGTATCCTGCTGGTGGGTTGCAAAATAAGCTTGAAGTAGGGCAAAGGCCCAACACATTAATTCTACCTGGATTAGAACTCTCGATTCCGCGCAAAATTCTAGCACCGTCAGGGCAATTGGCACAGCTGGCTCCAGTGAATTCTTCCACCAAAACGTTATGGTCAACCGATGTTGGAAAGGTTCCGGCTGTTAATACATAGGTAGTATCGCCAACGGTGGCCGGACGGCTGAAATCAATTGGCTTGTTGTCTTCTTTACAGCCACTAAACCCAAAGAGTACAACTGTGAAAGCCGCAAAGCCTGATATCAGAGTTAATTTAGTTATATTCATAGCGTTTGTTAAAGCACGAATTTAGTAATAAAAATAATATCGGGAGCTGAAAACAATGATATTAAAGTTAAAACTGAAACGTACAGAAAAGCCTATTAGGCAAATTAGTATAACTTTATAGGCTCAAACAGGTATTATGGAAGAGAATAAAAGGCAGAAGCAGGTAGGCAAACTGCTGATGGAGGAGCTGAGTGATATTTTTCAGCGGGAGGGAATGAATATTGTGGACGGGGGAATGGTGTCTATTTCAAAAGTGATGATAACGCCCGACCTGCTGGAAGCACGGGTGTACCTTAGCCTGTTTCAGATAAAAGAGCCCGCGGTGCTACTGGAAAAAATAAAAGAAAGAGGCTGGGAATGGCGAAAACTGCTGGGGCAACGGGTAAAGAACCAACTGCGCCGGGTACCCGACCTTCATTTTTACACAGACGATACCATGGAACATGTGTTTAAAATGGAACAGTTATTCAAGAAGATAGAAGAGGAGCGCACCAAATTAAACTGAGTAAATTTCACCTCAGATACCGTATTAATCACTGGTTTTAACATTGTAGTTTTTTGAATAACAGACTTATCCGGCAACTGGCATTCAGGTACCTGCGCGGTAAGCGCTCAGCTAATGCAGTGCCCATTCTGTCGAGGATAAGTATGGTGGCTATTGCTGTAAGCAGCGGTGCTATGATTATTATTTTCTCAGTGTTTAACGGGCTGGAGTCATTAGTAAAAGAAAGGTACAAAGCATTTTACCCTGATTTACGCATAGTAACTGCGAGGGGGAAATTCTTTACGATAGATCCGGCGAAATTGGCGGCCATCAGGCAAACCGAGGGTGTAAAGGAAATCTCTAATGTCATTGAAGATAATGCATTTGCGGTAAGCAACAATGAGCAGAAAGTGATCAGCCTGAAAGGGATTGATGCTCATTATTTCAGGGTAAATGACATAACGCCATACATAGTGCAGGGCGACACCTTCGTATCAGAGAGCCGTCCGCAAGCATATAATGACCCGGGCAGCCCCAATACGGCAATCATGGGGCAGAGAATACTGAATGAGCTGGGCACTGATATCAATTCACTGAGTTACTTTACCCTCAATTATCCAAACCCAACGGTTGTAAACCCTGGTGCTGACCCCGGATCTGCGTTTCAGTCGCTGAGGCTCCATCCCGGCGGTGTGTTCAGGATAGAAGAGGAGTTTGACGGCAAGTACATACTTGCCCCGCTGCCACTTGTACAGGAACTTTTTAAGCAGGCTGGCAGTTATTCATCGGTAGAGATAAAGGCTGAACCGGGCAGGGCGAAACAGATACAGGAACAGCTCCGTAAGCTGTTGGGCCCGGCATTTAAAGTGGAGACCCGGTATGAACAGAACAAGACGATGTATATGGTAATGGGCGCAGAAAAATGGGCTGTTTATGCCATACTGCTGCTGGTGCTGCTGATAGCCTCGTTTAATATGGTGGGCGCATTATCTATGCTGGTGCTGGAAAAGCAGAAGGATATAGCGATACTCAAAGCCATGGGTGCGGCAAATGACGTAATAAAGAAAATATTTTTGCTGGAGGGGGTATTGTGGTCGCTGGTGGGCGGATTGCTGGGTATTGGGCTGGGGCTGGCCGTGTGCCTGATACAACTACAGTTTGGAATCGTGAAACTGGGTGGCTCATTTGTAGTAGAGGCGTGGCCGGTAGAGATTCAGCTTCAGGACGTAGTGCTAGTTATTTGTACCATACTGGGAGTTGGTTTACTCGTATCCTGGTTTCCGGCTATGCGGTCTGTGAGGGCCGAAGACCCTTCGCTGAAGAGTACATAGCCTCCTGAGCGGTACAACTTGTAAACAAAAAAACTGCCTGCGGCAATCATAAGCATCCGGCGTTTTTAACTTAACTTTCCCGATTAGTAGTTATTTAAAAATTCAAAGTATGCATTACTCATTTCAGATAGATTCTTATGAAGGGTACAAAGCGGCCTATGGAAAAAGTGTGCAACAGCCGGAGCAATTCTGGAGCGAAATTGCAGAGCAGTTTTTATGGAAGAAAAAGTGGGATAAAGTGCTGCAATGGGAGTTTACAACACCTGATGTGAAATGGTTTATCAATGGTAAGCTGAACATAACCGAGAACTGCCTGGACAGGCACCTGGCATCGCTTGGCGACAAACCAGCCATCATATGGGAGCCCAATGGGGTAGAAGAGCCTCACAGAGTAATCAGCTACAACGAACTGTTTTTTAAAGTAAATCAGTTTGTAAATGTGCTGCGTAACAATGGTGTGAAGAAAGGAGACAGGATATGCATTTACATGGGTATGGTGCCGGAACTGCCCATTGCCATGTTGGCCTGTGCGCGTGTGGGCGCAATACATTCAGTAATCTTCGGAGGGTTTAGTGCGCAAAGTATTGCAGACAGGCTTACGGATGCAAATGCGGCCTTCATTATAACCTGCGATGGTGCGTACCGCGGAGGGAAAGATATACAGTTGAAGAGTATTATTGACGATGCGCTGGTAACCTGCAGTTTTGTAAGAACCGTAATAGTGCTCAACAGGACAAATACACCTGTGAGTATGATTAAGGGCAGGGATATCTGGTGGCATGAGGAAATACAGAAGATAGAAGTGCAGGGCAACCCAGTGGTGCCTGCAGAGGAAATGGACTCAGAAGACCCGCTGTTTATATTATACACATCAGGGTCTACCGGCAAGCCTAAAGGTGTAGTGCATTCGTCGGGAGGGTATATGGTGTATTCAACCTACTCATTTGTAAATGTGTTTCAGTACAAACAGGGTGATGTGCATTTCTGCACTGCTGATATAGGCTGGATAACCGGGCACACCTATATTGTGTACAGTGTATTGTGCGCAGGCGGTACATCAGTTATGTATGAAGGCTTGCCCACCTGGCCCGATTCAGGCAGGTTGTGGGATATTACCGACAAGCACAAGGTTAATGTACTGTATACGGCTCCTACAGCAATCAGGAGCCTGATGGCATACGGCCTGGCACCGCTGGAGGGGAAAAGCCTGGCATCACTTAAAGTGCTGGGAACCGTGGGCGAGCCAATTAATGAAGAAGCATGGCACTGGTACGATGAGCATATTGGCAAGAAACGCTGCCCGATAGTTGATACCTGGTGGCAAACAGAAACAGGCGGCATTATGATATCCAATCTGGCGGGAATAACACCATCCAAGCCTAGTTACGCTACGCTGCCGTTGCCAGGTGTGCAGCCAGTGCTGGTAGATGAGCAAGGAAACGTGATAGAGGGTAATGATGTAAGTGGCAATTTATGTATCAGGTATCCTTGGCCATCAATCATACGCACTACTTACGGTGACCACGAAAGGTGCAGGCTGAATTATTTTTCGTCTTACAAGGGGATGTACTTTACGGGCGACGGTTGCTACCGCGACGCAAATGGTTTTTACCGGATAACGGGCAGGGTTGATGATGTGCTGAATGTAAGCGGCCACAGAATAGGTACAGCAGAAGTGGAGAATGCCATCAATATGCATACCGGTGTGTTGGAAAGTGCAGTGGTGGGTTATCCGCATGACCTGAAGGGGCAGGGCATCTATGCATTTGTGATTATGGATCATGCACCTGACGATGCTGACAGCATTAAGGCAGATATCATGCAGACAGTATCAAGAGTTATAGGGCCTATTGCCCGCCCGGATAAAATACAGCTGGTGAGTGGCCTGCCAAAAACACGCAGTGGCAAGATTATGCGCAGGATACTAAGAAAAATAGCGGAGAATGAGCCCGGAGCCGTGGGAGATACCTCGACGCTGCTGGACCCGGCAGTTGTAGAGGATATTAAAAACGGAGGGTTATAGGACAGTTACGAAAACCTATGTGCTTTTTTCCAGCCAGCCTGGTAGGAAATGCCGGTGCTTACGAGCCCTTTATAACCAAGGCCCAGCTCTACAAAACAACCCAGAGTATGGCCGTACCGCAGGCCTATCAAAGAGCAATGGCCACTGAATTTAGTACCAGTGGCCTGTGATTCGGTGTTGTCGGGATAGCGGTCTGTTTCGTTGAATATAGAAACGCCTGCCTCAACGCTGCCATATACCTGGTAGTTGCGCTGGCCAAAATACACCCATGTAAAGCCTGCTGCGATGGTGAATGCCTGCGCGCTGAAATCGTAAAGGCCAGGCGCAGATATACCGGGAACCCCGGTACTGAATGTACCTGTATCCCTGCCAGAGAGGTACTGCACCCCTGCTGACAAGCTGAGGCCCAGCCAATCATTGAAATAGTATCTTACTGATCCTGCAAAGACAGGCTGCCTGCTGGTAACTTTTGGGTCCAGCAATTCGTGGTTGCTGAGCATGCCGGTGTTGAAAGTGAATTCAGCCTCGTGCGCCATTGGCGCGGAAACTCTTTCAGGGTGTATACGTGCCGTTCTGTTTACCCTGTGGCATGATGAGTGGCTGTGGTAGTGATAGGTATAATGGGGATGGAATGAAGCATGTGCATGGCTGTGCCCCGAAAAATGGTGCTGGGCAAAAGTTTTGCCAGTAAAAAGAAAAGCCATAACAATTATCAGGTACAGGTGTTTTTTCACAAATAGTTTTTTGGTGGGTGACTGTGTTGCATCAGGATGTTTGACCAAAGCAGCACCAGAAGGTTTAAACAGCGGGTATTTATGAATGCCGGGGGCATAAATCGGAGATTATGTTTAATTTTGGTGAATGAGACACTTGAGCCTTGTCGTTATTATCTCTGTTTTATTTATTTGCTGCGGCAAAAAGGATTCGGGTACCGTGACTAAGCCACCGGCGGGTTTTACTTTTACAACTTCTTACGATTCTGTATACAGCTGTTACCCTAATAGTAATGTGACGCTGTCATTTACAATCAACGTTGAAAGCGGCGACATCACATCAAATCCGGTGACTTACACTATTACCGGCCTGCCGCCCAATGTAACCGTAACACCGGCTACCCAAACTGTGGGAGGAGTGCTGGGTGGTGCATTTACGATAACGCTGGGCAATGTGCCCAAGGGTGCCGACACAGCCAAGCTTATCATCAGCAGTGCCGCAACCGGCACTGAAACGCACAAAATCATTTTTAATGTGCATGATCCGGTTGACAATGCCCCGATGCTTGCGGCAACATACAATCACTGTTATGATTACTGCCAGCCCACCGGATTTTTCTATTACAGCTCCGTTGTTGCAACCGTTCCAGATACCCCTTATCTGGT
>OMJB01000076.1 GCA_900299255.1 Sphingobacteriales bacterium | reverse complement strand
TTCACATAAGTGAAATTCAGCACCGCTACATTCCTGCCTACTTCCTTCAGCGGCAACCTCGTTCGCCCGAGCCCCGTTTTCAGAATCGGGAAAAACTGTGTTTCCTCAGGCTTATAGGCAATTCCGAAATTTATTCCGAAACCTATCTGCCCATAATTGATGCTGGAATTATTATTGTTCAGCAACAATGGATAGTTCAGGTCTATGCCTGTAGAAAGCTCATACTGGGCATGGCTGTGCACCGACAGAAACAGAAGGCAAAAAGAAAAAACGGAACTAACGAAACAACGCAACATAAAAAACACAGGTATTGGATGCAAACTTACGAATACATCCACAGACATAATTTTACTCTTTGTACATAAACCATTTGGCTAACTCGCGGTAGCTCGCCTTTTTGCCATACATCAGTATACCCACTCTGTACACCCTGCCGGCTGCCCAGGTAGTCAGCACAAAACCGCCAACCATTAAAACCATAGACACGGCCAGTTGCCAGGCAGGCACCCCAAACGGTATCCTGATCATCATGGCAATGGGTGATGTAATCGGTATCATGGAAAGCCATACCGATAAAGAACTGTCCGGATTGTTGATTATAAAATTCATGGAAATGATAAACGTAAATACAAGCGGCAGTGTGATAGGCATCATAAACTGCTGTGTCTCAGTTTCATTATCTACTGCCGAACCGACCATGGCAAAGATTGCACTATACAGCATATAGCCCGATAGGAAATAAAACAAAAAGCAGAAGATGATGTAGGTAACTGGTATACTTTCCAATGACTGCATTATCTTGCCCATGCCGCTGTCGGCAGCCTGTTCAGCCACAGCAGCGTCTGCCGAACCAGCATTCTTTAATACGCTTACCTGTTCTGTTTTAGCCATATTGCTGCTGCCCATCATCATAGTGCCAGCACCGGCAGACAACGCTACTGATACTACTATCCACAAAACAAACTGGGTAAGCCCTACCAGGCCGATTCCGATTATTTTGCCCATCATCAGCTGAAAAGGCTTTACTGAGGAAATGATTACTTCTATAACACGGCTTACTTTTTCTTCTATCACACCGCGCATCACCTGTGCACCATACAGAAACAACGACATATAGATCAGTAGTGCTGACAGCAGGCCGATAGCGTATGCTACATAGGTCTGGGCATCCTTTTCACCGGAGGCGGTTAGTTGTTTGGCATCAATAGTTACTGGTTTCTGTGCTTTTGCCAGTATGGCCGTATCAATGCCCGCAGTCATCAGCCGTTGGGAAGAGGCGATATCAGTGAGGCTGCTTTCTATATTCTGAATAGTTATTGCACTGGCTTTTTTCTCACTGAAAAGCTGTGTGCCTGTCAGTGTGCCGGGAATATACAGCAGGTAGTCATAACCTGAATTGAGAAAATTGCCCTTCACATTGGCATAATTGTCGGCAACAAAAGTGAACTCAAGCGTACCGGTGTTTTTCAGCTTGTTTTTAAACATGCCGTTCTCGTCCACTACTTCTACTTTCTTTTTGTCGCCAAATTCATTCTGTTTCGCAACCAGGTAGCCAACTAGAGCCATCATGCCCATGAAGAGTACCGGTACCAGAAAGGTCATCAACAGAAACGATTTCTTCTTCACTCGGGAGAAATATTCCCGCTGTATTATCAGTATTATCTTTTTCATAGCTGGTTCTTTTTGCTTACTGTTTCAATAAATATTTCGTTCATGGTAGGTACTTTTTCTTCCAGCCGGTTAATGCTTGCCAGCGGAAGCATAAATTGCAGTACATCGTTTATACGGCTCCCGGCGTTCAGCCTTAGCAGCAATTGATGATGGCCGTCAGCGCTGGTTTCAGACAGTACCGTAAAGGGAGCCCCCCCGCCCACCTGCACTGCAGCGCCCTCATACTCAAGTATGTAGGTGCCATTACGGTAGTTGTTTCTGATGTTCTTTACTTTTCCTTCCAGTATCTTATGCGATAAATTAAGCAGGGCAATTGAATCACAGAGTTCCTCTACTGATTCCATGCGGTGCGTGGAGAAAATTATGGTAGCACCTTTTCTGTTAAGTTCCAGAATTTCATTTTTAATGATCTCTGCATTTACAGGGTCAAAACCGGTAAATGGTTCATCCAGTATCAACAGTTCCGGTTCGTGCAGCACGGTAGCCACAAACTGTACTTTCTGCTGCATACCTTTTGAGAGGTCTTCTACTTTTTTGCTCCACCACTCCTGAATTTCAAGTTTTTCAAACCAGTATCTGATACGGCGGCGGGCTTCAGCTTTATCTAGCCCTTTCAGCTGTGCCAGATACATGATCTGCTCACCTATTTCCATCTTTTTATACAGCCCTCTTTCTTCTGGCAGGTAACCTATGCGCTCAATGTGCGACTGGTTAAGCTTCTCACCGTTAAACAATACTTCTCCTGAATCCGGTGCTGTGATCTGGTTAATGATACGGATAAGAGAGGTTTTGCCTGCGCCGTTTGGCCCCAGCAAACCAAATACTTTGCCTTTTTCTATTTCAATGCTCACATTGTCCAGCGCCCGGTGGCTGGCGTATTGTTTTACAATATTCCTGATGCTGATCATTTACATTAATTATTGATGTAAAATAGATAAAATTTCACTTACAACGTGGATATAAGCAGCCCGACAGTACACAATTGTTCTTCAAATTCTATAACGCTTCACTGGTTAAATTGTTTTGTAGGAAATACGCCCTGTTTTTCAGTGTCATAAAAATTTTCGAAATTCGATTAATTGAATTGTTGAAATTTGCCGAAATCTTACACCCATGACAGATGTTTATAAGTTCGAAAAACTGAAAACCTACTTCAGCCGCCTGCTCCCCACCATGACTGAGGAAAGCTGGAAAATCACAGAAAATATACTCTCGGTTCGCACTTTTAAGAAAGGTGAATTCATTGCCAGGGGAGGGGTATTGTGCGACCATGTTTCTTTTCTGAACTACGGGCTGGCAAGAGTGTATTATCTGGTCGACGGCAAAGAAAAGATTGTGAGTTTCTGCAACGAATTGAATTATATATGCGACTATGAAAGCTTTCTGTCGCGCAGGCCCGCCCATTCATATGTACAGCTGCTGGAGGATACAGAAGTGGTGGATATCTCATACAAGGACCTTCAGATGCTCTATCAGGTGGTGCCGGAGGCCAATATTCTCGGGCGGATAATTGCAGAGCAGTTATTTCTGGAAATGTGCAATGGTACCCGGGCAGAAGTGAAGGATACCATACTTGAACGGTATTCAAAACTCATTTCTGAACAGCCCTGGCTGCCGCAGAGAGTGCCGCAGTATATGATTGCCTCTTACCTGGGTATTACTCCCGAGGCATTCAGCCGCATCAAGTCAAGGGTGAACAAACAAAAAGAAGTGCCTGTAATGGTTGATTGATCTGGGTTAAGAAATTGCCCCGTGCCTGAAATCTTAACCTGAATCAACGTGCCGGACAGATAACTGTTGGAACTTTGCCTTCAAATAAATAAGCTTATGAAGCGCATAATGGTTTCTTTTCTGCTCGTGTTCCTGGCATCTGTTTCTTTTGCACAAACCCAGAGTATCACAGGCAATGTTTATGATGAGGCATCAAAAGCTCCGTTGCCAGGTGTAACGGTTGTTGTCTTGAATACCAGCCCTCAAAGAGGTACAGCTACCGACGAAAAAGGGCACTTTAAGATAGACAGTGTGCCGCTGGGCAGGCAGAATATCAAAATATCCTACCTCTCTTACGAAGAGCAGATTGTACATAATGTAGAGCTGACTGCCGGTAAGGAAGTTAATCTGAACATATACCTGCTCGAGGCCGTGCATAACCTTAAAGAAGTAACGGTGAGTTACGACCGGGGCAGGGATAAGAACCGCACTATCAACGATATGGCCATGATCAGCGCGCATTCGTTCAATGTAGAAGAGACCAAAAGGTACGCTGGTTCACTTGGCGACCCATCGAGAATGGCCTCAAATTATGCAGGTATCGTTGCCGGCAACGACAGCCGCAACGATATAGTTGTTCGGGGTAACTCACCACAGGGTATGCTGTGGCAGATAGAAGGCATGAATGTGCCTAACCCTAACCACTTCGGTACACTCAACAGTACCGGCGGCCCGGTGAGTATGCTCAACAACAATAATATTGATAAATCTGATTTCCTCACAGGCGCCTTCCCTGCTCAATATGGTAATGCACTGGCAGGCGTTTTTGACATTAAACTGCGCAATGGAAACATGGATAAGCCCGAATATGTGGCGCAGATAGGTTTCAATGGCTTTGAAGCAGGTGCCGAAGGCCCTATAGGAAAGAAAAAGCAAACTTCTTATCTGGTTAATTACCGTTACAGTACTCTGGGCGTGTTTAAAGCGCTGGGCCTGAATCTGGGTACTGGCACGGCTGTGCCTAAATATCAGGACGCGAACTACAAGCTGGTTTCCAGCCTGAGTAAGAAAGTTAAGCTGTCCTTCTTTGGCATACTCGGTACAAGTAAGGCCGATTTTCTGGGCAAAGACATAGATACCACCAAGCCCGACCTGTATGGAGGCAATCCGTATCAGGATCAGAAAAGCCAGTTTACAAGTACCATGAACGGCCTGGCACTCGATTATCAGGTTTCCGAAAAATCTTCGGCAAAATTCATTGCTGGTTATGCCACTACTTATCAGCATTTCACCAACGATTCAATCAGTGATGCCGATGCCAGCAAGTACCCTTATCAGTATGCCGATTTTGAAACCGGCAAGCTGGCCCTGCAGTTGTCTTATCTGCACAAGTTCAGTGCTAAAAATAATATACAGGCAGGCATTTCCTATGAGAACACTCAGTTCAGAACCATATTCAAAGAAATGCATCCGGCTATGCCTGACATTGTTTACGAAGATCAGAATGGCAGCATGGGTCTGGAGCAGGCCTATATTCAGTGGAAGCACCGCTTCACTAAAGACCTGTCGCTGGTGGCTGGTCTGCATGGCCAGTTTCTTGATATCAATAACAGTGTGGCTATTGAGCCGAGAGCGGCTTTGCGCTACAGCTTCAACGTAAGGAATGCTATAAGTATTGGGTACGGTATGCACAGCCAGGCTCAGAATGTTTATACTTACTTTGTGCAGACCCCTTCAGGTACCGGTATTGCTTACACAAACAAAAACCTGGATTTTACCCGTAGTCAGCAGGTGATTGCAGCATACGATCTTAATATATCGGCATCAGTGCGCGTGAAAGCAGAAGCATATTATCAGATGCTCGACAACGTACCTGTAACTCAGGCTTCCGGTTCTTTTTCTTCTTTGAATTCAGGCGCAGATTTTGGTTTGGATAATGAAGACAGCCTGAAGAGCAAGGGCACCGGTTACAACTATGGTGCCGAAATTACAATTGAACATTTCCTGAAAAAAGGCTTCTATTTTCTGGCCACCGGTTCGCTCATCAACTCACGGTACAAGGGCAGTGATGGTGTAGAGCGCAATACAGCTTTTAATACCGGCCATGTGTTTAACCTGCTGCTGGGTAAAGAATTTAAAGTCGGCAAAAAAGGTTCAGTACTAGGTTTAAACCTGAAGGTTTCTGAAATCGGCGGCAGGTACCTGACACCTCTGGATCTTAACGCCTCACAGGCGGCGGGCAAAGCTGTATACATGAACAGCTTTGCGTATTCTGTAAAACAGGACGACTACTTCCGAACCGATCTAAAGATTTCATACAAAAGGGAGTACAGGCACAGCACGCTGGAGTGTTCTATTGATCTGGAGAATATCACCAACAACAAAAACATCTTTAACCAGTCATACGACAAGCGTACCAACCGTATAGTCAATAACTACCAGCAGGGTTTCTTTCCGGTACCTACATTCAGGTATACCTTCTGATTCGTTTAGTGGCTGATGAGAATGTTCCCCGTCATCTCCTTCGGAATAGCTATGCCCATATACGTAAGTATGGTCGGTGCCAGGTCGCCCAGTTTTCCTGATTTAAGCTGACCTGTATAATCATTTGATATCAGGAACAGTGGCACAGGGTTAAGCGTATGTGCTGTATTGGGTGTTCCGTCTTCGTTGATCAGGTAGTCGGCATTGCCATGGTCGGCAGTGAGGAAAACTGCATAGCCATTTTCTAACGCCAGCGGCACTATGCGGCTCACGCATGTGTCTACGGTTTCTACAGCTTTTACTACAGCATTCCATACACCGGTGTGGCCCACCATATCGGCATTGGCAAAATTGAGGCAGATAAAGTCGGCGCTCTGTGCGGCTATTTCAGGCATTATGGCATCAGTTAGTTCAAATGCGCTCATTTCCGGCTTTTGGTCGTAAGTAGAAACATCGCGCGGAGAAGGCGCCATTATGCGCTTCTCCCCGTTAAATGGCTGCTCCCTGCCCCCTGAAAAGAAGAATGTAACGTGCGGGTACTTTTCTGTTTCAGCAATCCTTATTTGAGTTTTGCCATTGGATTCCAGTACCTCCCCAAGTGTATTTTTCAGATCGTCGTTAGTAAATACCACTCCTACGCTTTTATAGCTTTTGTCATACTCGGTCATCGTCACATAGTGCAGGTTCAGGGTATGCATCTGCTGCTCTACAAAATTCTGCTGCGTAAGAGCTACTGTTATCTCACGGCATCTGTCTGTTCTGAAATTGAAACAAACTACCACATCGCCATCTTTAATAGTAGCCAGCGGATTTCCGTTGTCGTCGCAAACTATTATCGGCTTTATAAACTCATCAGTTACATCAGCGTTATAAGATGCTTCAATCGATGCGATAGCATCCTGGGTATGCGCTCCTACACCCTGTGTCAGGCCGTCATAGGCTACTTTCACACGCTCCCAGCGTTTATCCCTGTCCATTGCATAGAACCTGCCAGTCACTGATGCCAGTTTGCCACCTGTTGTAGACAAATGTGCACTCAGCTCTTTAATAAATCCCAGGCCACTTTTAGGGTCACAATCTCGTCCGTCGGTAAATGCATGCACCGCCACATCAGGAATATTGTTTTTCCTGGCAAGCGTGCACAGTGCTTTTACATGATCTATGTGCGAATGCACGCCGCCGTCGCTTACCAGCCCTATAAAATGGAGTGTTTTGCCCGGAGCTTTGGCTGCATTTAAGGCTGCGGTAAGCACTTCGCTTTTTTCCAATTCGCCATCCCTTACCGCCACATTGATCCGCTGTAGTTCCTGATACACAATTCTTCCTGCGCCTATATTCAGATGCCCTACTTCCGAATTGCCCATTTGCCCATCTGGCAACCCTACCCACTCACCGCAGGTAAGCAGTTCTGAGTTGGGGTATTTGCTATACAGTGATTTTACAAAAGGAACATTGGCGTTGGCAATGGCATCAGCGGCAGGTACTTGTCCGTGCCCCCAGCCATCCATTATTATCAGGATCGCTTTTTTAGACATGGTGCAAAGGTACGGAAAATGAAATTTTGTGCCCGGAAATCAGAATTACATCAGTATCATCGTCACTTGCCTTGTTACGAGCTAGAAATACGCTAAGAATGTTGATTAAGGCACTAGTTGTTATTAAAAATACGGAGAGGCACCATCGCACGGTACACAGCAAAAAAATCCCCGTATCATGTGGTACGGGGATTATACTGAGGCTATTACTGCTGTATTATTTCTTAGCCAGTGCTTTCGCTTTTGGTTTGGCTTTGCCGCCGCCTTTCACTTTCTCCAGCATTACGGTGGCTTTATTAAAGTCAGACGCGGTATTAATTACTTCTCTGAAGCGGTCATACTCGGCTACTGGGAAGTGTGTAACAGGTAAATACTCTGCAACGGTAATAATCAGCTTATCTCCGTTTTTCTTGTCCGTTACCAGTGTGTAATCAGAGTTAAAACTGATCTGCTTTTTCAGGTCGCGGTTCAGATAATCCGCCTGCTTTCTCAATCCATCGGCGTTCACCACCTTA
>OMJB01000075.1 GCA_900299255.1 Sphingobacteriales bacterium | reverse complement strand
TGTAACAACAAACTGCCCCATGAGCCCGGCATCTTCATGTGGCGCAAAATGGCAGTGATACATAAAAGGATGGATATTGTCGGCATAATCATCAAATTTCGCCACGAAACTTACTGTCTCATTTACTCTGATATAGTATGAATCCTTCCATCCGCTTTCATAGTCAGCAGCGGCTGTTGTTGTTGAGCCCACTGTCCTGGAGATAATCTTGAACTGTATATCATGGATATGAAAGCTATGCCCGAATACATTATTGTTGGTTACAGTCCATTTTTCGATATTGTTCAGATTCACCGTCTTATTGATTGTTGCCAGGTCAAAAGGTGTGTGATCGAAATAAAATGGCGTCCCAGGCCCACCCGGACCTCCTGGTGTTCCGTCTGTAATATTCAGCGTTTTGGTTACAGTAGCATCAGCCGATGTCCAGTAAGTATTGCTGGCCAGAGCCGATGGTAAGGTTGTTATTGCACCTACAGTTGGTGCCACCACATCAATATGCAGTATTTTAAAATTGATATTGTTCAGCAAACTGCCAAACGGGCCTGTTGCACCGGGTTCGCTTCCCGGAAAGCCAAATTCCATTCCAGCATTATATGCCATCAAATCAAGACTGTCCCCTATGGCATTTGTGCCCAGATTTACCAAAATCTCTACGCGCTCTCCTACCATCAGTTTTACTCTTGTCACTGATACGGGCGCATTCAGTAAACCACCATCGTTGCCTATGACGTAAAATGTCCTGTTGTCACTGAAACCAAGGTTGTAACCACGCTCCATTTCAGCGTTCAGTATACGCAGCCTTACAAATTGTTTCGGCAAACTCATTTTAGGATTCAGCACACCATTTACCAGCATGTAATTACCGTAAGGGCCACCTGTGTCAATAAACGCATTAGATGCTGCATCTATCTTTCTGCTGGTCAGCATCAAAGGAATATCATCAACACTGTAGGTTCTGGGCAGAGCCAGTGCTGCTTCTTCAGCATCTCTCACAATAATAAACCCACCAAGGCCTTTTATCAGCTGCTGCTCAGTATGCATATGCAGGTGCGGATGATACCAGTATGTAGCGGCTTTGTTGCTCACATACCAATAGGGCTGCCAGATTGTTCCGGGTGGTATTGTCTGGTGCGGACCACCATCCATTACCGCAGGTAGGTGCATTCCATGCCAGTGAAGTGTTGTGGTGTCATTTAGAAAATTGTGCACATTCATGTGTACAGTGTCCCCCTTTCTGAAAATCAGGGTCGGTCCCCAGAAATTACCATTGATACCTCCAGTGATCGTTTGATTGCCGGGTCTTACTTGCTTAAAGGTATCCTTCATGTTCAGGTTAAAAGTCGTACCGGAGAGGGTGTCTGGAATCCATAGTGTGTTGTACTGACCAATTACATTGTTTACATAGAAAAACAGTGCAAAAGCTGTTGCCAGAAAAAACAATTGTGGCTTGATAGAACGAATCTTCATAAATATGCTGTTTGTGGTTGTATTAAGTTAGACGGCAGTTTAAACAAATTCCTTCGTTGTACTGAAAGTTTCCTTTAAGTGCTACTTTGTATGGCTTTTAAAAACCATGCCTGTAATAACAATCTGATAAACGAAAATATGATCTCTTTCTTCAACAAGCCGGAAAAACGCAAAAAAAATATATAGTGTGCCATCCGCACCATGCTTTCTCCAGAGATTTTCTTTAATGTTGCCCTGTTCAGTTAATTCGGACTACTTTTATACTCTTCAAAATGTCTGAAAATACACACCGCTATTTTTTATTAAATAAGCCCTACAACATGGTATCTCAGTTTGTAGGTGAGAAAAAGATACCTATGCTGGGTACCCTCGGCCATCCGTTTCCAAATGGTATACATGCTGTAGGCAGGCTCGATGCCGATTCCGAAGGCTTGCTGCTGCTCACCACCAACAAAAAAGTCACGAACCTGCTGTTCAACAGCGGCGCACCACATAAGCGCACCTATCTGGTAAGAGTAAAAAATACCGTAAGTCAGGAGGCTCTTGAGAAACTCAGAAACGGAGTAACCATCCGAATCAAAGATGGCGTGTATTACCAGACTCCCCCCTGCGTAGTGAACATTGTTGACTGTCCGGATAACATAATGCCCCACCAACGGGAGTTAAGGCATTTCGTAGCCCACACATGGCTCACCATCACTATTTATGAAGGAAAATACCACCAGATCCGCAAAATGGTAGCCGCAGTAAATCACCGCTGCCTGCGGCTGATCCGTATTTCAATAGAAGACATAGAACTGGGAGATCTGAAACCCGGTGCCATAGAAGAGATCGAAGAAAACGAATTCTTCAGTAAACTAAAAATTGAATACCCCACACCTACCCCTTTGACATGAACAATGTGTCAATCAACAAGTAAATATTCAGCGAAAGAATAATGCCCGCTACTATCCACACTACCACTTTTGTGGATGTGCTGTTCACAAAAATGCCCATTTTCGCTTTGTCATTCGTGAACATGATCAGCGGAATCACAGCAAAACTGAGCTGCATGGATAATATCACCTGGCTCAGCACCAACAAACCAGCTATTCCTTTTTCACCATATAATAACGTTACGAAGAAAGCCGGCACAATTGCAATCGCTCGTGTAATGAGCCGCCTTATCCACGGCTTGAGTCGGATATTCAAAAAACCTTCCATTACTATTTGCCCCGCTAGCGTACCTGTAAGAGTAGAGTTCTGACCTGACGCCAGCAAGGCTACGGCAAACAATGTGCTGGCAAAAGTTGCCCCTAGTATTGGATCGAGTAATTTATAAGCCACAGTTATATCTGCGACATCATGGTGTCCTGATTTATGAAAAGTGGCTGACGCCAAAATCAAAATTGCCGCATTGATAAAAAACGCAAACAACAGCGAAACTGTGCTGTCTATGGTGGCATACTTAATGGCCATTTTCTTGCCTGCTTCGTCCCGGTCATAATTCCTCGTTTGCACAATGCTCGAGTGCAGGTACAGATTGTGAGGCATTACAGTGGCACCCAAAATTCCTATCGCTATATACAGCATAGACGGATTGAACACTATGTCCGGCTTAGGTATAAGCCCGCTCAGCATCGGGATTAGTGCCGGGTGCGCAGCAATGATCTCAAAAATGAAACAAACAAGTATGATCAGAATAAGGGATGCCACAATACTCTCCAACAACCTAAAGCCTTTGTGCTGAAAATAAAGAATGATCAGCACATCAAACGAAGTGATCAGCACACCCCATGTGAGCGGAATATGAAATAACAAATTGATGGCAAGTGCAGCTCCTATCACTTCTGCAAGATCACATGCTGCAATCGCCACCTCACACAAAACCCATAAAATAAAACTCACCGACTTGGGAAAATGATCATGGCAAGCCTGAGCCAGATCCCTTTCTGCAACTATGCCCAGTTTCAACGCCAGATATTGCAACAGGATCGCAAAGAAATTGGAAAGCAAAATCACCGATAGCATCGTATAGCCAAACTGTGCACCTCCGGCAATATCCGTTGCCCAGTTGCCCGGATCCATATATCCCACCGCAACCATCAATCCCGGACCGGCAAAAGCCATCAGTTTTTTCCAGAAACCACCACTCTTCGGAACATCAATAGATGAGAACACCTCAGAGAGACTCTTACTCTTACTTTCCTTGCGCCAGGCTCTTTTGGTAATAACTCTTAAATTCATTAATGCCCTAATATCTGTATAATGGGTACAAACTTAACCTATTTTTTTAGTAATCCAATAAATTTTATTAGCCTTGCCTAATTTTTATGAAATACTTGTATTTTAGGTAACTTCGTGTCTCATACGACTATGCAAACGCAAACGCTCTCCGAAGAGAATTATTTAAAGGTCATATACCACCTCGACAAGGATGGCCTGAAAAAAATTACACCTACCGCTATTTCCGAGGCGTTGAACAATAATCCGGCTTCAGTAGTCGATATGATCAAAAAACTGGTTGACAAAAAACTGGTGCAGTACGAGAAGTCGAAAGGTGTGAAACTCACAGACAAAGGCAGAAATGTTGCCATATTAATTGTGCGCAAACACAGGCTTTGGGAAGTATTTCTGCACGAGAAACTAGGGTATGGATGGGATGAGATACACGATATTGCTGAACAATTGGAACACATTCAGAACAGCGAGCTCGCCGATAGATTAGAGCGTTTTCTCGGCTTCCCGCAATACGACCCGCATGGCGACCCGATACCAAAAGCAAACGGTGAGCAGGCTATTTCTTATAAAACACTACTGGCCGAAATTGCCCCCGGCAATACTTGCAGGGTGGTAGCTGTAAAAGACACCAGTTCATCATTTTTGCAGTACCTCAAAAAACTCGACATCGGGATTGGCACAAAAATTACTGTTTTAGATAAGATTCCTTTTGATAATTCTATGTCAATTGCATTTGGTAAAACAGAGGCTACCACCGTATCAAAAATATTTGCAGAAAACCTACTGGTACATGAATAGGTGACGCTCTGCGGCGGTATTCACGTTTTTGCTTTGATTTCTCATTCCCCCATTTAAAAAGTAATTTTGCCGCAAATACCAAATTAAAATGACGCTTTCGAGCAAGATCAAATACGTTACTGAAGGCGCTTTAAAAGCCCTTTACCCTGAGACGGATATCAACATTTCAATGATCTCTGTTAATCAGACCAAACCCGAATTTACCGGCGATTATACGGTTGTTCTATTCCCCTTCATTAAATTACTCAGGCAGAAGCCAGATGTTATTGGCAATCAACTTGGTGAATACTTACTGGCAAATACAGAATTATTTTCGGCCTTTCAGATCGTGAGTGGGTTCTTAAACCTCTCTATCAGAGACTCCTATTGGGTTTCGTTCATTCAAAATGAATGTACCAACCAGCAATATGGTATTGGTACCCCTAACCCAACCAGAGTGATGATCGAATATTCATCGCCAAATACAAATAAGCCACTGCACTTTGGCCACTTGCGTAATATCTTTTTAGGTGCCGCCATTTCAGAGGTACTGAAGGCTAATGGAAAGGAAGTAATAAAAGCCAACCTCATTAACGACCGTGGCATACATATTTGCAAGTCAATGATCGCATGGCAACGTTATGGCAACGGAGCCACACCCGAAAGTTCCGGAATTAAAGGCGACCACCTGGTTGGCGACTATTACGTAAAGTTCAACGACATTTATAAACAGGAGATTGCCCTGCTGATAGAAAGCGGTATGGACGAGAAGTTGGCTGAGAAGGAAGCTCCGATTATGAAAGCGGCTCAGGATATGCTGCGGCAATGGGAGGCAGGCGACAAGGAAGTGCGTGATTTGTGGGAAACAATGAACGGCTGGGTGTACAAGGGTTTTGAAGTGACCTACAAAAAGCTGGGTGTCACTTTCGACAAAATGTATTACGAAAGCGAAACCTACCTATTGGGTAAGCAAATAGTGGAAACCGGTTTAAACAAAGGCGTTTTGTTTAAGAAGCCCGATGGCTCTGTATGGATAGACTTAAAAGACGAAGGACTTGATGAAAAGCTACTGCTGCGTGGCGATGGCACCTCTGTTTATATGACCCAAGACCTCGGCACAGCCAAACTTAAGTATGACCAATGCCAGCTTGATCAGTCGGTATATGTAATTGCGGATGAACAAAATTATCATATCGCAGTTTTAAAATTGATACTTAAAAAAATTGGCGAGCCTTGCGCCGATGGCATATACCACCTCTCGTATGGAATGGTAGAACTCCCCACCGGCCGGATGAAAAGCCGTGAAGGAACCGTCGTAGACGCTGATGACATGGCATCAGAAATGGTGAGGCTGGCACAAGAACAAACAGAAGCATCCGGAAAAACCACAGGCTTCACCTCCGATGAACTTACCGCACTCTATGAAACCATAGGGATGGGTGCACTCAAGTTTTATCTGCTCCGTGTTGATCCCAAGAAGAAAATGATCTTTGATCCGAAGGAATCCATAGACCTGCATGGTTTTACTGCCACTTTTATCCAATACGCCCATGCACGCATTTGTTCTATTTTGCGCAAAGAGCAGATACCATTGGTACCCGGTGCAAATGTTTTCGCCGGTTTCAAACAATCTGAGCCTTTGCTTCCCCTGGAGACTAAGATCATTTTGGCTTTGGAAGAGTATCCTGCAATTTTAGCAGATGCGGGCTCCGAATTCAACCCATCGTCCATTTGCAACTATTCCTTTCAACTTGCGCAATTGTTCAATACTTTCTACGATGCACACAGCATCTCTAAAGCTGAAAGCGAGGAGAAGAAACAACTGAGGCTGATGATCATAGTAATGACCGCTTCAGTATTGCGGCACGCTATGAACCTGATGGGAATAAGGTTACCGGAAAAAATGTAATGCTCTTTGAAAATCAGTTGGTATACTTCTTATAAAGAGTATTCCACCCTTTGGTAAGGCCCATCAAATAAAATGACATAAAAGTAATTTTTGATACTGGCCTTGGAATGCTGGTAGGCAGTGTCAGTGCTTTTATTTTCATCTTTTTGAGAAAGAAGCCCATCATTGGCACGTTTACGCCCCCATTTTTGTCCAGGTAACCATCCTTGGTCAATCCGCAAAAGCACTTACTGAATTGCTCATAGTCGAGCGCAGGGACGTAGGATACTATTGCTACAAGTTCTTCTTCTTTGTTATTGGAAGCGATATGGCGTGCTCCTTTTGGAACTGTTAAGGTCTCTCCCGCAGATACAATATGCTCTACACCTTCTATACGCACTTTCAGTTCTCCTTTCTTTATTTCGAAAACCTCATCCTGATAAAAATGAATGTGTTCAAAAGGCACATAACCCTTCGCCTGAAGCTTCCATTCCATGGTGTAGGCTTCCTGTGTAACAGATAGGCACCTAAACCCTCACCCGAAATAGGGTTAACTATAGTTTCGTATAAATTCGTTGCCATAAACGCTTTTTAAGATATACGTTAAAACCTCAAAAACGGATTTCTGCCATTACCCATTTAAATATCTAAGAACAATTCCTATCTATCAACTAAATTAGCTGCCTCCAATCCAAACTATCTTTCGATACGAATGCGGTACATCTGGCAGCATATAAAAACCATTATTGAAACCTATACTGGAAGTTTGCCGCTGGCACATTTCCTGAAAAATTATTACAAACTGCACCCAATACTTGGCAGCCGCGACAGGAAGATTCTCGGTGCCATGGCATATAGTTATTATAGAGCCGCCAAAGGTTTTACCACAAACTCTGTAGAAGAAAAAATACTGGCTTGTATGCAGGCTTGCCGTAGCGAAAACCTTTTGCCACCTGCTCTGCTCGCATCCGGTTTGCCACAACTTGATTTTTTCCCTGATAATTTATTTCAAACCAATACAGCCATATCCGAAGGTATAACTAAATCAGAATGGCTGCACTCAATGTGCTCACAACCCAATCTGTTTATCAGGATCCGTAAAGACAAAAAAAAGGTTACAGATATTCTGGACAACCACAACATTCCATACACATTTGCAAGCAGTACCTGCCTCTCTTTGCCGAACGGCGCAAAAATAGATGCACTGCTCGAGCCGGACACCTATGTAGTACAGGATGCTTCTTCACAACAAACCGGCAATTACTTCCAACCAAAAAAGAATGAAATGTGGTACGACTGCTGCTCGGGCGCAGGTGGTAAATCATTGTTATTGAAAGACCTCGAACCCGGAGTGCGCCTCACAGTTACAGATCGGCGGGAGACCATTATATACAACCTGCATCAGCGATTCAGGCTATATCACCACCACCTGCCCGTTGCCAACGTTACCGATGTTGCCAATAAGGCGCTACTCGAAAAAGCACTCGGAGCCAAAAAATTCGACAATATTATCTGCGATGCCCCCTGTAGCGGGTCTGGTACATGGGCACGCACACCTGAACAGTTATACTTTTTCGACCCAAAAACCTTGAATGAATTCTCATCGCTACAAAAAACTATCGCTATTAATGTATCACACTACCTCAAACCAGGTGGCCGTATGCTGTATATAACCTGCTCTGTATTCAGAGAGGAAAACGAAAATGTAGTTGCAGAAATAATCAAACAAACCGGCCTGCACCTCAACAGATCTCGGCTCATCAACGGCACCTCAATACACGCTGATAGCATGTTTATAGCTGAGATGCAAAAGTAGCCTCACCCCCCAGGCATATAACCTTAGTTACTTCCCTTTAAATTTATTGATCGCATTTCTTGTAAAATCGCTCAGCACCAGGTTGCCGCTGATACCCGCTCGCTCAGTCAGTAAGGTATCCCAATGTTCGGTGCCTTGCCAGAATATCTTTTTCAGCTCAGCCATTGCTTCCGGGCTGCTAGCTGCCAACCTGGCTGCAAGTTTAGCTACATGGGCATCTACTTCTTCTATGGTAGGAAACACATCCGCATACAGCCCATTTGCTTCTGCCCACTCAGCACTACGCCACTCGGTGGCATCAATGGCTAGCTGAGAGAAGCTTGATAAACCTGTTTTGCGCTCCACAGCGGGCCCCACCACAAATGGCCCTATCCCCACCGCAAGCTCACTCAGTTTCACGGAAGCACTTTCCACAGCAATAGCATAATCCACTGCCGATGCCAGCCCCACTCCGCCACCTACAGCTTTACCCTGTATTCTGCCTATAATCAGCTTAGTTGATTTACGCATAGCATTGATCACATTCGCAAAACCACTAAAAAATTTCTTCCCTTCGGCCTCATTACTTATTGCTATCAACTCATCAAACGATGCCCCTGCACAAAATGCCTTGTCGCCTGCACTCTTCAAAACGATCACCCGTACGTCGTCCATTTCACTCACATCCTCAATGGTTTTGGCAAGTTCACCTAATATTACTCCCGGCAGCGAGTTACTGGCCGGATGGAAAAATTCAACAGTTGCAATACCGTTTTCGGTTGTATAACTTACATAGCCTTCGCTCTGACTCATTGGAAATTGATTTATCAAAATTGTGGAAAGAGGGGCAAAAGTAAGAAAACGGTTTCAGTAGTAAAATATTTGAATCACACTGAATGTCTTTTGAACCTATCGTTTCATTGCAAGCGATTAAAAACGGCACGATTATTGAATATAATCAATAAAATAGTCGATGAAAAAATACATTTTTATATTTATTACGGCGTTACTCGCATTTCAATCAAGTAGTAAATTGGATGCGCAAACTATTAAGGAAAAATCTGTATTTAAAAAGAACGAAGTCCAAATTGGGGAAGGAATTTTGTCGCTCGCTCAAGCAGGAGGATGGGCTGGCGTAGGCGGAGTTTACGGTTGGGGAGCTACAGGTTATTGTTCTATGCCAGACGATGGTACAGGGGCTCTTTTTATCACTTACAAACATTACCTGACACACAAATTCGCTTTAGGAATGACTATTGGCATTGACAATGAAAGTGGTAACATTACTTATGGCAATGAACGAATGACGTCTAACGGCTATGAAGGCACAATAGGACGCTATCGTGTTCATTCCTTTTCTTTGGCTATTGAACCAATGTTGGTATATAGAAGAAAGGCAAACTTTTTGTTTTATGGATTTATTGGGGTTGGAATAATGTCTTACGAAAACAAATCAACATTTAAAGATAACATTATTAAACCAGAAAGGTATTACGGTCCTTCCGGTAAGGTTCCTAGCAACCCATATACATGCCGTGAAATTATTGCCAGTGGACAGGTTACACCAATTGGCTTACGATTTGGGAGAAAAATTGCAGCATTCATTGAGGCTGGATTCGGCTATAAGGGACTCATAAGTGCTGGAATAACTACGAAGTTCTAAAAATACTAATACTTACTTCCTCCGGTTACTACCCGCAAAAAATGCTTCACAGTGTAAGTCGTTAACTGTCCCGATGGCCCATGCAGTGTATAGTCACATCCGTGTGTAGCCCACGGCAGCAGCAACAATAAATTCTTCACGCCCTTCTCATTCAGTTTTTCACGCAGCACAACTCCATTCTCATAAGGTACAAGAGGATCATTTTTTCCAAATATCATCAAAGTCGGCACAGATGTTGAAGTCGCCGTTTCGATAGCCGAACTTGCAGCATAATTTTGCGGTACTGTTTCCGGGCTCCCACCCATATAATCTTCCATTATTTTACGGGTATCCAGCACCCATGGGTTCGCCGGATGGTAATAACCCCATTTCATGTCGGCGGGGCCATACAAATCTATAACTCCCTTTAGCCCTGCCTCAGGCAGCAGATAGGCTGCACTTAAAGCAATCTGCCCACCCGCCGACCTGCCCATCAGCACAAAATTAGCTGTGTCCAAATTCAGTTCTTTCGAATGTTGCTTCAGGTAGGTAATTGCCGACTTTACATCTTCTATCTGTAGCGGCCATTTAAAACGCGGCGCCAGCCTGTAATTGATAGCAGCTACATTGTACCCTATTCTTGCCAGATACGAATTCAGTTCAGGCAGTTCAGTGCTGGTGCCACCACACCATGAACCTCCATGTATGGCTATCACACACGGATGAGCAGTGGCTCCTTCCGCCCGGTAATAGTCCAGCGTCAGGTTTACTTCATCAATTGTAGAATAAACATTCGTTGCATAGGACACCGGCTTATCGTGCCCGGCCAGCATGTTTTTAAAACTGAAAACATGATGGCTTTTATCAGGAATTGCCACCTTTCCGAAAGATGCCTCAAAACCTTCAGCCACCTTTGCGGAAATCCAGTAGGCGCCAATAATTGGGTAAGTAAACAATACCGATGCCGCTATGCAAACAACGGTTCCGGCCTTTCGGTGTTTTCTCACTGCAAAACCCAATACCAAAATGGCCAATACCGCTATGAGAAATATCCAGGGAAACTCCGTTACCAAAACAGAAATAAGCCAGATGTGGTATTCTGGTGCCGGGAAAACACACAGCAACCCCAAAAGTAAAAATACAATAGCAAGTATCAGGCGTAACACAAAGTGAAGTTAGGATAATGGCGATAAATATCAGGACAGGTTAGATTTTGCAAATCAATCTTTCAGAAAAAAAGCATCAATGAAATAAATGTAGCCACCAAATAAACCCATGATTTTGGCATTAAGGTTTTAAGCGAATCTCGCCTTTAGCTTATTGAATGGTTTTTCAATAACATAGTAAGAAAACAATGCAGCAATGAAAATACACCCCAAATTCTGTGGGAATTTGGTGTACCAGCGGCTTGCATCACTAATAAAGAATTGCTGCCACAGATAAAGGCTGTAAGAAAGCAGTCCGAAGTAATTGACTATTTTATTATTGAGTAGCTGAAACCATAAGTTTCGTGGTCCAAAAACTGAGTACATGAGTATGATAGCTATTAAAACATTTGCAATGGTACCGTCGGTAGTACCTATTGGCCCCACTATTAGCTTCATCATTGACTTTCCGGCAATCATAGGCAATAACTGCAGCATAAATAGGCACAGTGCAGCACTGTAAAACAACCTTGGCCAGTGAGGGCTAAACATTGTAATAATCTGATCTTTGTACAACGCAAACAGGCAACCTGTAGCTATTGCATCAATACGTACAAAAATGGTGAGGTCGTTCATCCAGGGTATCTGGTTCGAAATCGCATAATATCTTAAGTAAGGAACAACGACAATTATCCCGGCTGCAATTGCCTTCCTGGCACTTTTACCAGCAAGAAATATAAACGGCCAACAAATATAAAACTGCTCCTCTATACTCAGCGACCAGGCATGGCTGGTATACCAGTCCGCAAACCAATTGGTGTACTTGGTGTAAGTGATTGCAGTGACCCAACTGCTATGGGGAACGTAAATTACCCCCATACGTTGTAGAACAAAATACACCAGCAGCAGAAAATAGTAAGCCGGAAAAATGCGTAACGTGCGCCTTATGTAAAAATTCTTCAGCGAAACAGTACCGGTTTCGGCCTCTTCGTTCAGTAACAAAGAAGTGATGAGAAAACCGGAAATAACAAAAAACACATTGACCCCAAGCTGCCCATCCCGAATGAAGTTAGTAAACGGCACCAACCACGCCACACCGGCAGTACCCGCAAATAAATTATTCTTAAGCCCCAAATGATGAAAAAGGACAAAAAATATGCTTAAGGCTCTTAACCCATTCAGGCTTGGGTATCTTATTTTATGCATTTCAGGGATCCCCCGGTTTGAAAGCTAAAATTAATTGTTCCAAAACAAAAGAGGCACTATTTCGCTGTTTATTTCATTTGGTGCGACCTAATACACCTCTGATCCGATACAAAGCATCTCGCACTGTGCGTGTTGAACAATTACGTACCTTTAGTTCATGGCTGTAGACAAACCGCACCTATACGATTAAAACTACATAGTACTAATGACGATCAGTAAATTACTTCAACCACGGTACCTTGATTCCGGCGAGTCCGCAGAAAAAGCGGAGACACGCCGGCAACGGAAAGTGGCCAATTTCAAAATTGTTACCTTTCCATAAATTTGTATAATTCGGGTGCAGCATGGGGGCTAAACGTATCAGCAGGATATACAACTGATTCAAAAACGGGAGTTAGTGCGGTTATTGGCGCAAATTCTTATTCGGGTAGTTCTGAAGAGAATAATAACCTAAATTACTTAATGAGTGGGAATAGTTGGAGTGTGAGTGGCGGTGTAAGCTATGAGTATGGTGTATTATCAATATCTCGAGGTTTCGATTCTAAAAGTGGTACGTTTGATAATAGTTACACAAACTATTCGATTGGGTTTGGAGTTGGCGGTAGTAAAGTTAGGGTAAACACCCAACGGACATTCAATTGGAGATTACAGTGGTTTTCAAGTGGAGGAGTGTATAGAGTTCGTTAAATGCTAAATATATAAATGTTTCAATGAGTTTTTTGCATACAAGAAATGAGAAAATATTTCAGTCGATACTTGGTATTATTGTTATGGTATTCATATTGAATATTGATAAGTTTACTGTTTTTATGGAGAGTAAAAAATCTTTTGAGGGAAAAATTATTCGAAAAGAGCTAACTAGAAAAAACAGCCAACTAATATACATTTATGAAAACAGTAAGGCTGTTTTTTATGACATAAGAAATATAAATATATTCAAAATGATCGATACTGGAGATTATATAATTAAAAAGAAAGGCACGATTGATTATTTGCTTATTAAGAATAACGATACAATTGTTTTTAATCTCAAAAAATTAAATATATTTTTTTAATATTTTTGTACTTATAATTGATAGCTGTATCTATATAAACTCTGCATATATTAAAGCAATTTCATCTATACCAAATGAAGAGCAAGAGGACATTAAGCGGTTATGCGATAGTATTTACAATCATTTGCATGACAAAAAGTACGATTTTATTAAACAAATTGCAGATAGAAATCTCCATGATAAAATATCTTTTTTAGATTCCGCATTTAGAGATTTCGAATTTATTCCCCCCACTGGTTTAAGACTGTGTCTTAAATCGCTAATTTAAAGCAGGACTCAGTCCGGAAAACCCTGAACCGCAAGCCCCTTAGAGTTCCCGGTGCAATTTTACAAATGTGCCGTCCTAAAATAAGTTTACAGGTTAAGTACCCAAACAAATTTTTACGATACGTCATATGCGTCCTTTCATAGGCGGTCTATGTCCTATCATAGATTTTCAATTTTGCCATTTCCAAACAATAACAGATATTTACAAAAGTGCAGCTCCTCATTTTTACTTCGGCAAAAACTGCGGGTTGCAGAAAAATCGGCAAAACCCGCAATTAGGTGTCAAGTAGTTGATTTTTAATAAATTAGCTACTTCCGGTTTTTCCACCACCGGAAGAAACCGGAAGTAAAACGGAAGTTTGCTTCCGGTGAGTTTTACAATAATCGGTGACTTGCGAACCTAGTGCAGCCTTAGTGAACTTAGTGGTTTATTTTTAAATATATAGGGGGATATATAAAGGACTAAATTTCCCACATGGGAAAGAAATGGGAAATTCTTTTCCACATTTCGGTTGTATAAAAATGATTATCAGCACTTTACATTTTTCTCATACTTTTTTTGAAAAAGTGGGAAATTCTCTGTCCCACGCCGATTCTACTTTTCAGGTACTCGGGGGCAATCAGTGCAGAGTAGCTGAAATTGCCCTACACAGTTAATCTTTTTTGGAATCCGTTACCAGTTAATTCCAACTAATCCGCAATTCAAACTAAAACTAATCATATTATTAAATCACTTAAATCTACAAACCCACACCACCCTCTCCCAACTATCTACTATCTACTATCTACTACTTACTATCTACTACTTACCATCTAATACCAACAACCCACTCCCGACTATCTACTATCTACTATCTACTACCTACCATATTCACTACAAAACATTTAACTATTAACTAATGTAATTAATTCAAAATTATCCAAAAAAATCTCCCTACCTTTGCACACATTTTCAAATTCGGATAGGTGTGCCTGGTATTTTTTGAACAGGCAGTCCACTCTTTCGACTTTTGACTTACGACTTACGACTAACATAACACATGTCTAAATATCCGGAATATAAAGGACTGAATATGCCCTCCATTGAGCAGGAATACCTGGCGAAATGGAAGGCAGAAAAACGTTTTGAACAAAGTGTAACCAACAGAGAGGGCGCTGAGCAGTTTGTGTTTTACGAAGGCCCACCCAGCGCGAATGGTATGCCTGGTATTCACCACGTTATCTCACGTACGCTGAAGGATCTTGTTTGCCGATACAAAACAATGAAGGGTTTCCAGGTACAGCGCAAGGCCGGCTGGGATACCCATGGCCTGCCTATCGAGTTGTTTGTGGAAAAGGAACTGGGCATTACCAAAGAAGATATAGGAAAAAAGATTACTGTAGAAGATTACAATAAAAAGTGCCGCGAGATAGTGATGCGGTATAAGGACAAGTGGGAAGATATTACTGAAAAAATGGGTTATTGGGTAGATATGGGTAAACCATATGTTACTTTCGATAACGAATACATAGAAACACTTTGGTGGGCGCTTAAGGAACTGTTCAACAAAGGGTACTTATATAAAAGTGTAAGCATACAACCTTACTCCCCTGCTGCCGGTACCGGCCTTAGCAGCCACGAGCTCAACCAGCCGGGCACATATAAAGATGTTAAGGATACAACGGTTGTGGCTATGTTCAGCCTCTCCCGTACCGAGGGACTGAATCCATTACAGCATAAACTATTTGAAACCGCCCATAATGCCTGGGCACCTTTTGTTAGCGACACCTCCCTCTCCTTCGGAGAGGGTCGGGGTGAGGCCTCGGTCTATTTCATGGCATGGACCACTACCCCATGGACACTCCCCAGCAACTGCGGACTGACAGTTGGACCAAATATTGACTATGTGCTGGTACAGACTTTTAATCCGTATTCCCACCAGCCATGCAATGTAATTCTTGCCAAAAATTTACTAAATAAATACTTTAAACAGGACGCACAAGAAGCTGATTTTGTGGCACATACGGCAGAAAATAAGCTGATACCCTGGAAGATAATTTCTGAATTTAAAGGAAGCGAACTCGAGGGACTTCGTTACGATCAGCTCCTGCCGTTTGAGGGTAATACCCGCGAAATTGCTGGCGGCGATCCCTGGAAAGTCATCACCGGCGACTTCGTAACTACTGAAGATGGTACCGGCATTGTTCACACAGCCCCTGCCTTTGGCACCGAAGACTACAGAGTTGGCAAAAAACACGATATCGGTATCCTGACAATGGTTGATAAGCAGGGCAAGTTCAATGATTATACCGGCGAGTTCAGTGGCAGATATGTGAAAAATTACAAAAACGACCCGGATTATAAAGACGTTGATGTAGATATAGCCGTTAAGCTGAAACTGAACGGCCATGCATTTAAAGTTGAAAAATACGAACACACCTACCCTCATTGCTGGAGAACAGACAAACCGATCATATATTATCCGCTGGATGCATGGTTTATAAGAACTACCGCCGTTAAGGATCGAATGGTAGAACTGAACAAAACCATTAACTGGAAACCTAAAGCAACAGGTGAAGGAAGGTTTGGTAACTGGTTGGAAAACATGGTAGATTGGAACCTGAGCAGAAGCAGATACTGGGGTACTCCATTGCCGGTTTGGATGAGCAATGATGGCAGCGAAATGAAATGTATTGGCAGTATTGCTGAACTGAAAGACGAAATATCACAAGCAAATAAAAAATTAGGCTTAAATCAATTTGTTAACGATGACAATCTGGATCTGCACAAACCTTTTGTAGACGAGATTGTTCTGGTTTCAGATTCCGGCCAGCCCATGAAACGCGAACCCGACCTGATAGATGTTTGGTTTGACAGTGGCGCTATGCCATATGCACAATTGCATTATCCATTCGAGTCTCATCCATTAAAAGATTTACGCAAGCATTTCCCAGCTGACTTTATAGCTGAAGGTGTTGACCAGACCCGTGGATGGTTTTATACACTGCATGCTCTGGGCGTTATGCTGTTCGATAGCGTTGCCTATAAGACAGTTGTAAGCAACGGCCTTGTGCTTGACAAGAATGGCAACAAGATGAGCAAGCGACTGGGAAATGTTATTGACCCATTCGTTACCATTGAGAAATACAGTGCCGATGCTACCCGCTGGTATCTGATCACTAACGCATCTCCTTGGGATAGCTTACGATTTGATTTAGAAGGAATTACAGAGGTTCAACGGAAGTATTTTGGAACTCTTTTCAACACCTACCAATTCTTTGCACTGTATTCCAATATTGATAATTTCACATTTAAGGAAGAGTACATTGCCATAGAAAAGCGTCCGGAAATAGACCGCTGGATACTCTCCTGCCTGCATACTTTGGTCAAGGATGTAACTGCCTTTTTTGAAGATTACGAGCCTACCCAGGCTGGCAGAGCCATGGAGCTCTTCCTGGATGAGCAGTTGAGCAACTGGTATGTAAGGCTATGCCGCCGCCGGTTCTGGAAAGGCGAATACGAACATGATAAAATATGCGCATATCAAACCCTTTATGAGTGTTTGGAAACGCTGTCTTTATTAATGGCTCCTATCGCACCTTTTTATGCCGACTGGCTGTATAACAACCTCAATACCATCACAAAGCGTCATGAACAGCCTTCTGTGCACCTGGCTGATTATCCGGTTGCCAACCTGAAGAATATTGATCTGGAACTGGAAGAACGCATGCGTCTGGCTCAGGATATTTCGTCGCTGGTACTGTCGTTGCGCAAGAAAGTGAATATCAAGGTACGCCAGCCATTACAGCGCATACTTATCCCTGTTCTGGATTCACGTATCAAAGATCAGATCGGCCGAATCGAAGATCTGCTGAAAAGCGAAGTCAACATTAAATCAGTTGAGTATCTGACTGATACTGAGGGCTTTATTAAAAAGAAGATCAAACCAAATTTCAAAGTGCTAGGCTCAAGAATGGGGGCGAAAATGAAAACCGTTGCCGCCGCCATCACTAATATGGCCCAGCAGGAAATATCGTTGATTGAAAAAAATAAAACATACAACCTTACTGTTGAAAATGAAGTGGTAGAGATTCAGCTGGGCGACGTAGACATTGTTGCAGAGGATATACCCGGTTGGTCGGTAGCGACAAAAGATAACTTAAGTGTTGCACTTGATATTACTATTACCCCGGCGCTTTCAGAAGAAGGCAATGCAAGGGAAATTGTAAACAGAATACAGAAAATAAGAAAGGACAGTGGTTTTGAGGTTTCAGACCGCATTACAGTTAACATTAAAGAATACGAGCCCCTAAATAGTACCATAGTTAATTATTCTGACTATATTTGCGCGGAAATTTTAGCCGATAGCATAAATATATTACCTGAAATACAAAATGGAATCGAAATTGAAGTGAACGATGTAATGTTGAATATTTTTTTATCAAAAAACACATAAAAATAAATAGTTATGGCCACTAACAACAAAAAGACAGCCAAGCCCACTAAAAGCGCAAAACCAACTGCTGGTGCAAAAAAGGCGACTCCAACTAAGAAACCTGTGGCCGTAACGAAATCAAAAGAAAAACCTGCTCCTAAAAAAGGTACCGCACCGGCTAAGAAAGTAACAGCCAAAAGTGCTGCACCCAAAAACAAAAAGACTTCAAGTAAATCAACTGACTCAAAAAATAAGCAAAGTACTGTGAGTAAAAGGAATGTAAAGCAAGCTGCACCAGCGAAAAAAACGGTAACGGCTGCAAAAAAAGCGGCGCCTGCGAAAAAAGCAGCACCTGCAAAGAAATCTGCTCCTGCTAAACCAGTTGCAAAAGTAACGGCAAAACCTGCAGCAAAACCAGCTGCTAAGCCAGCTGCAAAAGCGCCAGCAAAAACTGCTTCTAAACCAGCAGCTAAACCGGCCGCTAAAACACCAGCCAAACCGGTGGTAAAACCGGCCGCGCCTAAACCTGCTGCTAAGAAAACTGCAAAGCCTAAGGTAAAAGCTAAGGCACCCGCTAAACCTGAAGTGAAGGCTAAAGCACCTGTGAAACCAGAGGTGAAAGAACCTGTGAAAACTAAAGCTCCGGTAAAAACTGGCAAGAAGCTGACTATAACTCAGATGCCTGTAAAGGTAAATCCTGCAGCGCCAAAACCAATGGCTACGCCCGCTGCCAAACCAACTGAAAAGAAGCCAAATGTTATAATCGCGCACCGTAAGCTGGAGAACAAATCTAAATCAAAGAAAGAGAGTTCTTCTAATGCGATGTCACAATATCAGCCTGAAACTTACAGGTCTATATTGGATGAGCCAGTAGTTAAGCAGGGGCCAGTATTTCGTTACAGCGATGAAGAACTGCTGGAGTTTAAAGATATTATTGTAAGCCGCCTCGATGCGGCCCGCAAGGAACTGAACTACCTTCAAGGGCTCATTACCCGCAAAGACGAGGCTGGTACTGACGATACCGAAAACAGGTACATGAATATGGAGGATGGCTCTGGTGCTATGGAACGCGAGCAACTGGCTCAGCTGGCCAGCCGCCAGATTCAGTTTATGTCTCATCTGGAAAAAGCACTGGTACGTATTGAAAACAAAACCTATGGCATTTGCCGCGTTACCGGTAACCTGATTGATAAGGCCCGCCTTCGTGCAGTGCCTCATGCCACTTTGAGCATTGAAGCGAAGAAGATGATGGCATCCAAACAGAATTAGCCTTTCTGATAGCTAACATAGAAAAGCCACGGAATTCCATGGCTTTTCTATGTCATGCCTGCCGTTTTGTTTACTTCAGGTAATGTGGCAAAAAATGGTTGGTGATTTTTCAAACAATTAGCGATAATTTCCCTGCATCAATCCGAAGGGGAAACAGGCTCTGCTGGAGAGCAACCTGCTAGCAATAAGATTGATGCTTATACAGTAATACGGGAGTTGAGCAATCAACTCCTTTTTATATTATTACTGGTTAGCTTCATGGCTAAGAAAACTCATATTAGCGTATACTTTTCAGATGTAAATACCTAAGTATAAATCCTTTCCTATGTTCCTTCGACAACCCTCTGTGTATATTTAGCGTTCCTTTGAGGTGGCCAAAATATGAGTCTAAAGCATTGGTTGTTTTTGGTATTTTCCCATTTCCAATAAAATGGAACATATCTGCATTTGCTCTTTTAATCATGACTGCTGCTCTTCTAAGCGCCCTGTGTTTATACCACCACCTTCCAGTGGGAGTGTGATATACTTTTTGTTCGATAATTATTCTGTGTTTACTATACCATTTTTCAAACGCAATTATCCACATGTGCTGTTCGACCATACCTCGTATATGGTGTAATAGACCTGCTAAATAACGTAGTTCTTTAGCAGCTTCTGATTTCGGTTTCCTGGTCAGCCATTTTAACACATCCCGCTGCACATGCACCATACAGCGTTGTACAACTGCATTAGGATATACCTTTTTTACCGCATTAATAATCGCTCGCTTCCCATCACTGGTAACAGCAGATACGTCAATGCCTAATTGTTTCAGATTTTCTAAATTTTCTTTTATTTCCGTGTAAAATTCATTGGTTGAAAATCTATACAACAGAGCATATTTCAGTTCACTATCATAGTACAGAATCAGGCACAAACCTTCATTAAAGTAAGTTCCGTCTACAATCAAGTATAAACTAATCCTGCGATGGATGACGAAAGTCGGAGGGCTCAAAAGATATTGATCAAACAAAGATTGAAGTTTCCTTTTTGAATATCCACTTTCAACAGAAAGCTCATTTAGGGTAGCGCGATGCATGATCCATTGCTCAAACCATGGAAACATATTTGCTTTCCTAACCCTTTCATTTTTCGAAGTAAAATAGACATCGCAATTCTTACACTTATATCGCTGTTTTCCATTTCGAATGCTCCATTTGATAACGTTCAAACTACCGCATGCCCAGCATCGTTTTTATGTGCCATTTTAAAAGCAAAAGAAGTTTATTGAAACCAGTTTCAATAAACTTCTTTCAAACCCTTTACTGTGTTAAGTTTTAGAGGGATTCACCAACCATTTTTTGCCATTATATCTTACTTCATTTTCTCCAGCGCTATATTCCATACCTCCTGTTCCAGAAGTTCGCAGCCTTTATTCATCTCCTCTGCCCTGGCCAGAATCTCTGTAACTTCTGCATTTGCTTCAAGCCCTTTGGCATTGGTTCTCACGTTAAGATAAGTACCTTTTACCGCAGCCCTTGCACATAGTGCCCCCACCCCGGCATCGCTGGCACAGTTCGGATTACCGGTCATCACCATGGATTTTGCCAGTGCAAACGACTGGTATGCCAGCTCCATTGTGCGGAAAGGTATTTTAATAGCGTATACAGTAGCTTCGTCAATTGCAGCCTTGCGTGCGGCTTTTTCTTCATCGGTTGCTTTTGGTAAGCCAAACGCAGACATGATTTTATTATAAGCATTGGTATCTTCATCTACCAGAAACAACAGTTCCTTCATAAGTGCCTGTCCCTTCTCGGCCTGAACTGAGAATTCTTCCCAGCGGGCATCCCAGCCTTTTTTATGTGCCGACAAGTTGGCGACCATGGTACCCAGTGCTGCTCCCAGAACGCCGCAGTAGGCAGCAATTGAGCCACCACCGGGCGCTGGAGTTTCAGCTGCTGTTTCCTGTGCAAATCTCGCCAGGGACATATCCACCAGCTTTTTCGCTGCCTGATCCTGCAATTGGTATTCAATAATCTTCTTCCTTGGGTCAAAAGTACCCAGTTCATCCAGCCCCATTGATTTTATTGCTATCCGCACCAGCTCAGCCTCTCCCACCCCTATGCTTCTCTGTTGTTTTTGCAGAAAGTACTTACCGGCTTCCAGCATTGCCTGCAGTGGTACGAGCCCCACCAGTTCACTGCCGGTTACCCTCATACCCCTTGCGGCCGCACGCTCACACGCTGTGTCAAACAATACATGTAGTGGAGTCACATTCATGTTGGTCAGATTCACTGATATCTGGGCAATTCCATATTCCTCTATAAACCAACCAATTGCTTTAACACTTTTAAGCAATCCTGGCTCCCAAACTGGTTCGCCGCTTGCATCCTTCACTATCTTGCCATTGGCGTCTTTCTTCTGCCTGCCTTTTTCCCTTATGTCAAAAGCAACCGCATTCGCCCTTCTGGTCGAAGTTGTATTCAGGTTAATGTTATACGCTATCAGAAAATCTCTTACACCTATTACGGTAGCGCCGCTTTTTTCGTTAAACACCGGGTGACCATGATCGGGCTTCCATTCGGGTTTCAGTATTTTGGCTGCAAATCCCTCATACTCGCCGCTTCTTATGTCGGCAAGATTTCGCCTGTGATCAGCAGTTGCGGCGTATTCATAATGATATACGGGTATCTTCAATTCCTCTGCAACACGCTTACCCAGCTCATTAGCAAATACCACTGTTTCTTCTGCGGTAATTCCCGATATGGGTATCAACGGACACACATCTGTCGCTCCCATCCTAGGGTGCTCACCCTTATGAGTACGCATATCTATAAGTTCGCCTGCTTTTTTAATAGCTCTGAAAGCAGCTTCTATAACCACATGCGGATTACCCACAAACGTGACTACGGTACGGTTCGTAGCCTTACCGGGGTCAACGTCCAGTAACCTTACACCTTCTACCTGCTCTATCTCTCCGGTAATCTGGTTGATAATATCCATATTACGCCCCTCACTGAAGTTGGGAACGCACTCAATAACTGCATGCTTGAAATCTTTCATTATGTCCTGTTTGAGCAGCAAAAATAAATGAAGTGGCTAATAATGAAGTATTGTTTTTATCAAACCTCATATGCAGGCTTCACCAAAAGCATTGTAAATTGATACTTACAGTAAGTCAGGCTTTATTGCCTCTTAGCCCATTCTTCCATTTTTTCGTGAAGTATGTTCAGCGGAACACAGCCATCTTTTAATACCTCATCATGAAAAGAAGCAATATTGAATTTTGCGCCCAGTTGTTCTTCAAAGTGTTTCCGCTCCCCACTGATAGCCATCTGGCCTATTTTATACGAAAGTGCCTGGCCTGGTATGGCCATATACCTTTCAATTTCGGCGGTAGCATCACGTTCTGTAATTTGTTCATGCTCCATCATGTACTTTATGGCGGCTTCCCTTGTCATACCTTTTGCATGCATGCCAATATCTACCACCAGCCTGATGGCGCGATGTATACCATCACTCAGATGGCCAAAATACTGATACGGGCTGTTATACACTCCCAGCTCCTTACCAAGTGTTTCGCAATAGTGCGCCCAGCCTTCGCCATATGCACCATACCAGCAAAACCTCCTGAACATAGGGAGGCCTTTGTTTTCCTGCTGTAGTGAAATCTGATAGTGGTGGCCAGGTATGGCTTCATGCAGAAACAGTGTGGTCATTCCTACACAGTTAAATTTCTTAGGGTCAATGATTGGCACATAAAAAATACCTGGCCGGCTGCCATCGGCAGCCCCCTGATTGTACTCAGCGCTGGCTGAGGCTGCTCGGAATGCTTCAGTCTGCCGGATGGTAAACTGAGTCTTGGGCGTATCATTAAACAACTTTCGCAGTTGAGGCCCTTCCAGGCGTTTTATGCCCCAGAAACTATCCAGTATCTGTTGTTCAGATGTAAATGGGGCAAATCGCTGATCTTCGTTCAGGTATTTGAAAAAAGACTGCATATCGCCTTTATACCCTACCGCATCCTTTATTTTGTTCATCTCGCCTTCAATCCTTGCAACTTCACGCAAACCCGTATTGTATATACTGTCAGGCGACAGATCGGTAGTTGTCCAGTACTTAATGCAGTATTGGTAATAGGCCTTGCCGTCAGGCACTCCATCAATCCCCTGCGATGCCCTTGCTTTCGGCAGGTACTCTTTTTCAAAAAAATCATACAGCCTGCTGTATGAAGGGTTTACAATAGCCTCAATCGCTTTTTCATAAGCTGCCTTGAGCCGCTCTTTCTCTGGCTGAGAGAACGATGCTGGCATTGCTTTTACAGGCCCATAAAAGATACTACTGGTATCATTTGAAACTACCACAGCTTTAAGCTGAGGCAGCATTTTTACCACCAGTGCCCTAGGCAGCACCCAACCGGTTGCAATTCCTTTGCGCATATTGGCTATTGCCGTATCGGCCCATGCCGGAAATACTGACAGCCGTTTCAGCCAGTTATCATAGTCCTGCACCGTCTTAAAAGGTTGATTGCCACTGCCCGCGCCCAGCTGCGGCAGCTCCAGTGTAAACGACCAGAACTGATTCATAGGCATTAAATGGGTGGGGTACTTCAACCCTTCCAGCCCCATCTGCATTTCATACCTGATCAGCCTTAAACTAACCATATCATTTTTGTCAAATCCTGCACTGTTCAGCGAATTAGCTTCAGCCAGATATTTGCTGTAAAACCTGGCCAGGCTGTCCCTGAAACTCTGTGAAATACTGATGGGTAGCCTGTCGTTATACCTGTTGTCGCCGTTCGCAGTTGCTTCAAGCGGAAACAGCTGCATTCTTTCCTCCCAGTATCGGCTGAGCATTGCATCCAGCTTTTTACCAGCACGCTCATTACCAGCAGGTTGCGGCCCATTATTGCAGGAAATCAGTATAAACGGTACAATCAGTAGAATCAATAGCTTGTTCATGTAGTAAGTTTGTGTAAATAAACGGAATTCTTTGCAATCAGTATTACCGCATTTTGCGGTATATCAGTATAAACTTCCACTTTAACCGCAGCTTTTTTGCATTTATTCCTTATCTTTAATTGCTATATATTTCGACAATGCAACTGAATAACCTTAGCGCCTCTGCCATAACCATAAACTTTCAAAAAAATGAGGAAAAGTTTTTTACAAATTGCAACACTGTTACTGACACTGGCTTTTAGCCGCAGTACTGCTCAGAATATTAATACAATAGCGGGCGGGCTGGGTGATGGCGGCGCTGCGACTGCAGGCAAACTTGCCAACCCGAACAGCGTAGCAGTAGACAAATGGGGAAACATTTTTGTGTCTGATTATGGCAATAACCTGATACGCAAAATTGATTCAACAGGCAAAATTTCGAGCATATTTGCCGTCAACCATCCAAAAGGTATTGCAGTAGATACGCTCGGGAACGTATATGTTGCAGACCTGAACAACCGCCGCATTATAAAAATAAACGCAGTAGGCATCAGCACAGTTTTTGCAGGAACAGGTGGCGGCGGCGAACTTGGTGACGGTGGACTTGCTACAGCAGCAGAACTAAGCCCGATGTCAATTTGCTTTGACAAAACAGGCAACATGTATGTCGCCGATCATAACAGCTTTAGTTGCAAAATAAGAAAGATTAGTGCCTTTGGCATTATTACAACCGTTGCTGGAAACGGAGCACCAGGGCTTTCCGGAGATGGATTTGCTGCAACGCTTGCTAAAATTAATAACCCTACCGGTGTTAGCGTAGATAAGTTTGGCAATATATACATAGCAGACAATGGAAACAACAGAGTGCGGAAGGTTGATGTATCGGGCATTATCACAACTTATGCAGGCAGCGGCATACTTGGATATGCAGGAGATGGAGGTGCCGCGACTGCTGCGAAATTCAATTCTGTAACGAATGTTTTTGCTGACACATCGGGCAACGTATTTGTAGCAGATAATTCCAACAATGAAATCAGAATGATAAATTCATCCGGTATTATTAATCGTATTGCGGGGAATTTTGTTAGCGGGGGATATTCCGGAGACGGGGGATCAGCACTTTCTGCGCAATTGAATAACCCAACCGGAATCACTCAGGACCCTCAGGGCAAATTATTAATTGCCGACAACAATAATCACCGAATCAGGAAAGTCAATTTATCAGGTAGTATTTTTACTGTTGCCGGTTGTGCATTTCATTCAGCACAAGGCTATTTCGGAGACGGAGTCCCTGCTATATCAGCAGTTCTTTATACCCCCTGCGGGCTAGCTTTCGACACCGCTTACAACCTATACATTGGGGATGTGAATAACAGTGTAATCCGAAAAATAGATACATCTGGTATTATCACTACTATAGCCGGTGATGGCACTTCCGGTTTTGCCGGAGATGGCGGAGCTGCCACAAGTGCGAAATTCTATGCCCCCGTTGCTGTAGCAGCAGACAAAAAAGGCAATTTATTTATCTGCGATGCTAACAATCACCGTGTCAGGAAGGTAGGCCAGTCGGGGATCATAACCACATTCGCCGGAAAAGGCGGCTCCGGCTTTAGTGGCGACGGAGGGCAGGCTGATTCTGCACTCCTGAATAATCCTTACGGACTTGCAATAGATAAATTCGGCAATATTTTTATTTCAGACAGAAACAATAACCGAATCCGGAAAGTGGACACGAATAATATTATTACTACAATTGCCGGCACAGGTACAGCCGGTTACTTTGGCGATGGTGGCCCGGCTAACATTGCTCAGGTATACCAGCCAACCAGTTTAAGCTTAGATAAACACGGCAATATTTATTTCGCCGATCAGGGAAACTGGCGGATAAGAAAAATTGATACTTCTGGTCTAATATCAACGGTTGCAGGTGGTGGCACCGGATTGATTGGCGGTCCGGCTATATATGCCAGCCTCCCGCAACAACCATCTGGAGTACTTGCCGACGAATTCGGTAATATTTTTCTGACAGCTCCCAATTATTATTTGCTAAAGGTTGACACATCGGGAATAATATCAAATTTTGCAGGTGCTAGCAACGGATATGGCGGAGATGGCGCAGCTGCCATTAATGCAAAACTATCAATTAGCTATGCAATCACGGTAGGTATGGTCAAGAATACTGCTGGCGATCTTATTTTCGCAGATAATGGGAATAACAGACTGCGCATTATTCACAATGCAAGTGTTACTGTTTCAGCTGCACAGGATACTGTCTGCCTGGGTTCGGGCACAGTGTTTACAAGTGTTGCAATTGCAGCCTCAGTGTACTCGCTCCATTATCACTGGATTAAGAACGGCGCTCCTGTAGGCACCGACAGTTTTAAATACACCGCACCTTTTCTGAACAATGGCGACATTGTTTATTGCTATATAACAGATAGCCGCACAGGTTTATCAATAGCCGAGTCGAACAGGAAAACAATGGTCGTTGTATCGCCAACTGCATCGCCGTCGTTCACTGCATATGCTTACTCCGGAACAAATGTTTGTGCAGGCACAACTGTCAACTGCCTCACCACCTCAATCGTTAATGGCGGCACTACTCCGGTATTTGACTGGTATAAAAACGGGGTACACGTTTATACCGGCCCATCATATTCTTTTGTACCCGCCGACCATGATACAGTAAAATGCAAACTCACCAGCAGTTCTCCCTGTCTTTTTGTGGACACTGCTATGAGTTCCAATATAATATTCACAGTACGTGCCCCGGCTTACCCCACCATCAGAATCAGCGATTCATACTCTGGTAGCGCGTTAAGATATTGTGCCGGCTCGGGTGCCAGCTGTCATATCAGCAACACAACACTTGATGTGTCCTCAACTTTTGAATGGTTTAGAAACGGCACCGATGTATTAACCGGCTCCAATTATAATTTCGTTCCTCACAACGGAGATTTTGTCGTTTGCCGTATGATTACCCATGCCGCTTGTATTATCACCGATACTGCTTACAGTAACACACTTGTGTTTGCTGTAGATTCACCGGCTAACCCTGCAGTGACGATTTCCTCCGACACAAGTACAAGTATTTGCAGCGGCACCAAAGTTAAGTGTACAGCAGTACCCGTGCTAGGAGGTACCTCACCTAATTATACATGGTATTTGAACGGGACTATGACTTCTGCAGGCAGTAGCACCTATTCGTTCACACCCTCAAATGGGGATTCAGTCTATTGTTTAATGGTAAGCAATTGGTACTGTATTCTGACAAACACAGCTATAAGTAATCCACTTAAATTCGTTTACATCACTCCGTTGCCGGCATCTGTATCAATTACTATCAGCCCTTCCGACACTATTTGCCTTGGCACCTCCGTATCTGCAAGTGCTATACCGGTGAATGGCGGTACAGCCCCACGCTTCCGTTGGCACGTTGGGTTTAGTTCTATTGATGCCGGACCAACTTATTCCTGGACTCCTACATCTGACCAGCCTGTTTACTGTGAGATGTTCAGCAACATTTGCGCAACTCCCCGGCCTGCTGTAAGTGAAACCGCTTACATCCACCTGTTGCTGAACGCACCCGCTGTTTCCGTCACTGCGGACCCTGGCAATGTGGTTTGCTCAGGTGTTCCGGTCACTGTTACTGCTACGGGTATAAACGAAGGCACAGCCCCTGTATACGACTGGTATCAAAACGGCACTCCGGTATTTACCGGTAATCCCTTTACATTCCTGCCCGCAAACGGTGATAACATTATTTGCCAGCTCACCAGCAACGCCAGCTGCCTGAACTGGCCGGTTACTTACAGTTCGCCCACCTATTTCAATATAGACAGCAACCCGTCCATCTCCGTCTCATGTATGCCGGGTAATGTCAATTTCAAGGGCACGTCTGTAAAACTTACTGCATCAGCCTCCTCCGGCAGCGGTAATTATTCACTGCAATGGTATAAAAACAATTCACCTATTCCGGGCGCAACTAATGCTACATATACTACTTCAGACTTTTCAATCTGGGATTCAGTGTACTGTAGCCTTACTTCTTACGGTGCCTGTGTGGGTACGGTAAAAAGCAACATACTGCTCATGCAGTCTTACCACAGCATGCGGCTGTACCCCAACCCCAACAACGGTAACTTTACTATAACCGGCAACAATTACGATGCCAATGGCAACCCTGTTGAAATAAGAATTTACAACGCAGCCGGGAAACTTGTTTATGAAAAAGAAGCAGCTTTCGATGCCATAACTTTCCACACGGATATTGATCTGCAACGAACGCTGCCACCCGGTGTGTACACACTGAAACTAAAATACAGCCTCGAAAACCTGTCCTTCTTTTTTGTGATAAAATAGCGCACCTGCACACATGATAAAATACACTTTCCTGCTGCTTGCGTTTCCTGCCCTTTGTTTTGCCCAATCAGCAAAGCGTGATACTATTAAGGGCGTAGTTGTATATACCGGCCATTCGAACCTGCGCAACCTGCCGCAGGGCAACTACCATACTTATACGGTAGAAGCGACAGAGATCCGAACTGATACCGGGGTCATTTCCATACAAACAGAAGGAGGATACTTAGACCTTAAAAAAGACTACAGGTTCATTCCTATGAACAGGGTACAGCCTGCCAGGCTAAAAAGCAAACCCTGAACAGGGGATGTTATTGTGCTGACTGATTTTTTGTAAGCGAACGGAATACATCTTCAAGCGACCCTGTCTGAGCCTGCATGGAACTGATAGCAATATCATTTTTTAGTGCCCATTGCATCACCTCCTTCCGCAGTGCCTCCGGTTCACCGGTAGTCAGTTTCCATTTATTGCCTTCCACCAGTTCGAAAGAAGAAAGCTGTTTTAATTCAGCAATCCTGTTTTTTTCAATAGGAGTTTCAAAAGCCACTATCAGAACATCCTGGCGTGTACCCGCCTGTTGCAGCTTTTCAATAGAATCATCGGCTGCAATCTTCCCATTATTGATGATGATCACCCGGCTGCACATTGCCTGCACTTCCTGCATAATGTGGGTAGAAAGCAATATAGTCTTCTGCCCCGCCAGCCCCTTTATCAGATCTCTTATCTCTACTATCTGGTTGGGATCGAGGCCACTCGTGGGTTCATCCAGTATCAGCACCTCGGGGTCATGCAGCATTGCCTGCGCTAACCCAACCCTTTGTTTATAACCCTTTGAAAGGGCGCCTATTTTCTTGTGTGCTTCCTTGCCCAGCCCCGTCATGCCCACCAGCTCGTTAATCCTTTTCTTACTGTTGCTGCCCAGTTGGTGGATGCCTGCTGTAAATTCAAGATACTCCCTCACATACATTTCGAAGTACAACGGGTTGGCTTCAGGCAGGTACCCTACCCTTTTGCGCACTTCCATCGGCTTATCCTGCACATCAAATCCACACACATTTACTGTACCAGAGGTAGCCGGCAGATAGGTGGTTATGATCTTCATTGTAGTGGACTTACCGGCTCCGTTAGGGCCCAGAAAGCCTACAATTTCGCCTTTCTTCAGTTCGAAAGAAATTCCGTCAACCGCTTTTTGGGTATCGTATATTTTAGTAAGGTCAGAAACTTTTATCGACATAATTCCAGGCCCATAGAGCCATAAAAAAGGACAGCTAAGAAGAAATTACTGCTTTGAACCACTGAAGAAACACTTATGCACAATGGTATCACCGCCCGGTGGCTTAGATGTTTCGAATGTATAAAATTTTATCATCTTATCGCCCTGCAGCGTAAGTGTGTACTGTTTCACATAATTAGCAGCGCTATCGTCAGCTATTTTTACAGAATATGTACTTGCCGTGTTTGTTACATAGCCACGGAAGGTTCTCGGCAGCAGACTTTTTACTGCAATATCAACAAAAGTTACAGTAGGATCCTGTGTAATCAAAATTGAATCAATAGTATAACCGCCATTGTCACACTGCATATGTCCGGCATATTGTCCTATATACCTTTTTACCGATAAAGTCTGGCATTGTGGGTCTTCAAAACCCACCGGGCAAAGGCATATACCACTGCTGCATGAACCACCGTTAAAACAGGTCACTTCATCACACACATTACGCTCGCACGATGAATGCAAAACGATAGTGATTGCAGCAAAAAACACAAGGGCAGTAAATAAACTGAATTTCCAAAACTTCATGCTATGAATTTTGTGTATAAAAATACAGAAAAATAGTTTAATCAGAACAAAAAGATATATTTTTTCAGCTTAAAAATTCCTGAATTTACTCAGAGATAATTTGCAGCCAACAGCCATTAACTTTTAATTGATGTTTTAGCTACTCTGGCCGCTACAGTACTATACAGCATCAGAATGCTTTCCATCCCTGAGCAGTTAATTTGTGTTTTGCACCGCCCTTTGTCATCAGGTGCGCTCCCTCCTGCTGCTCAGTAACATATCCTATAACAGTTATATCCTTATTCCGGCTGATCTTGCCATAATCATCCTGATTAATGGTAAACAACAGTTCATAGTCTTCTCCCCCGCTCAGCGCACATGCAGCAACACCCATCTGAAATTCCATAGCCATTGCGCGGGTATCATCATGTACAGGTATTTTGTCTTCGTGCAGTACACAGCCTACGCTGCTGCTATTACAAATGTGCAGCAGTTCAGAGCTCAGCCCGTCGCTCACATCAATCATCGATGTAGGTACAATTCCCTGTTCCTGCAGCCACTCTACAATATCAGCCCGTGGCTCAGGTTTAAGTATCCTGCCTACCAGGTATTTCTGCTGTTGCAGATCTGGCTGCACTTTGGGGTTTTCAAGAAATATCCTTTTTTCCCTTTCCAGTAGTTGCAGGCCCAGGTAAGCCGCACCCAGATTACCAGATACACAGATCAGGTCATTTACTTTGGCTCCCGATCTGGTTACATACTTATCCGGCGCCACCTCACCTATTGCGGTAACGCTTATTATAAATCCTACTTTGGAGCTGGAAGTATCACCGCCTATCAGATCCACATTATAACGCTCACAGGCTGCATAGACACCCTCATAAAACTCCTCAAGTGCCTCCACCGAAAACTTATTGCTTAAACCCAACGCCAGTGTAATCTGTGTAGGGGTTGCCATCATGGCATATATATCTGATAAATTAACTACTACAGACTTATAGCCCAGATGCTTTAACGGAGTATACATCAGGTCAAAATGTATACCCTCTATCAGCAGATCATTGGTTACAACACATTGCCTGCCAAACTGATCAATTACGGCTGCATCGTCGCCCACACTGAGTATCGTACCGGCTTGCCGGGTTTCGTTGTTTTTGGTCAGATGTTCTATCAGGCCAAACTCACCCAATGAATCTATTTCTGTTCTTGTAGTATCCTGCATGCGTTCTGGTTAAGCCGTCAAAGTTACGCTATTCACTTTTACCTGAAAATCGAAAATATATAACTGAAAATCAATTTCCTAGCTCCGTATTTCATCACCGTTTCGTTATATTTGTTTTAGAATTACATTGCAGCCACCGCAGATTTTTCACCCTGCGGCAGGCAAAATGAATATTGTTGAATCATAATCAGCCAGATGAAGAAGCCTTACTTTTTCAACTCTACCAACATACTTATCGGCATACGTTTTATTGCCAAGCTTTTTGTGGTAGTTATATTCCTGATGTTTATTACGCTCTATTTTTCTGAGGCTTCCAGCCGGAGAAGTCTGAACCCTTTTGGCCTGGAACCAAAAGAAACAATGCTTATCCTATCATTCTATCTGACACTGATAGGCCTTTTGGTAGCATGAAAAGCTGAGGGGCTTGGAGGTATACTGGTGCTGATTGGGTTGATTTCTTTTTCAATTTTGTATTATTCCCTGAAAGGATCAATACTTTGGAATGTATGGATACTGGCTATCCCAGCGGTTCTGTTTCTGATTTGCTGGTATTTCACTAATTATTCTACTGACTATGACGTATACCGTAGCTGATACCCGAATCAGTTACCTATCTGTGTTTACTGGTTGGTTATGGCGCACAAAAGCAAGAGGAAAAACTTTACTTCGCCTTTTTTTTGATTAGCCCAAGCATTTCTTCGTGAATCAGCCCATTTGTAGCAAGGGTCTGTTTTTCAAATACATTGTATTCCGATCCTTCAAAATCGGTTATTCGGCCACCTGCTTCCTGCACAATCAGGTAACCCGCAGCCACATCCCACTCATTCAGATTATATTCCCAGAAACCATCAAAACGTCCACAGGCCACCCAGCAAAGGTCCAGCGCAGCTGACCCGAGCCGCCTGATGGGAAGCCCCTCGAGAACAAATCTTTCAAACACCCGGATAGGATGTTCCTCGGCTTCAGGCCATTTATACGGAAACCCTGTCACCAAACAGGCCTTTTTAAAATCACTCTTCATCGACACGCGAATCGGTTCTCCGTTTAATGTTGCACCCTTTCCCCTTTCCGCAAAAAAAAGTTCATTCATCATCGGATTGTAGACTGCTCCCAGCAGAAGGCTCCCATTGTGCATCAGCCCGATACTGACACAGCAAAGTGGTATACCATGCGCAAAATTAACCGTGCCATCTATCGGGTCAATGATCCATTGGTAATCCGATGGCTTAATCAGTTCGCCTATTTCCTCACTGATAATAGTGTGTGCGGGATACACTGCCCTAATCACTTCAATTATCCTGTCCTCAGATAGCTTGTCTACTTCTGTAACCAGATTGTTAATGCCATCTTTATGTGCAACCTTAAAAGCACCGTTGAAGTACTGCTGTATAATACGGCCCGCTTCATTAGCTGCGGTAAGCAGTACTTCTTTCATTTCTTCCATAGGTCATAATTTAAGCTCCTTACCCAGATAATAATCAATCACCTTGAGTTTGAATATCAGGTCGTATTTGGCACTGATGAGGTTAGATGCCGCCGAAAACTGCTGATTCTGTGTGACAAGCAAATCTACTGTACTAGTAAGGCCAAGGTCGTACCGCTTTTTTGCAAAGTCAAGTGCACGTATAGCTGCCTGATTTGCCCTTAGTGCCGCATTATACTTCTGAACAGAATTGATGGCATTATTATGTGCCTTGTATACATTTTGCCTGAGCGTAAGCTCCGCATTATATTCAACAAGCTGCTGCTGCATCAGCGAAATTTTTGCCTGTCGCACGTTGTACTGGCTCCGCCAGCCATTGAAAACAGGAATATTCAACCCCAGATAAACAGACTGTTGAAAATTATTTCTGTATTGCTTGTCAAATGGCGTACTGGAATATATAGGCACCGGGTAAAGGCCAGATGAATCATAACCCGAAATACTCTTATAACTGCTGGCGTAATTAGTACCCAGTTGGTATCCCAGCGACAACTGCGGGTACAACCCTGCTTTTGCAGCCTTCAGCCCTTTTTCAGCAGCGCTAACTCTCAGTTTACTTCCTTTTACAGATCCGAAGTGTGCCTTAGCCTTTTCATATATCTCCTCAGGCTGCAGCACCGAAACGGAGACCTGATCATCGAGGCTCACCTCCGGCATCTGAATTTCCACAGGCACGGTAAAATCGAGGTTCAGTAACGTTTTGAGGTCAAGTACTGCTGAGTTGTAATTCGCAATTGAATTGACGAGATTTGAACTGTCTGTAGCCAGTTGCGATTCCAGCTGAGCTACATTCAGTTCCGGCAGCCTTCCGGCACTGGCAAAAGCCCTGGTTTGCCGTAGTTGCTCCTGAGTAAGCCCCAACTGATTGCGGCTCACATTTATCTGTTCCTTAGCCAGCAGCGCTGTTAGAAATCCTGTGGCTACATTCACCGATACATCATCCCGGGCCTGGTCCAGGTCCGCCAGGTCGGCACTTAACAGATACTTGTTACGCTGAATGGTATTACGCATCTGCATCCAGCCAAACAGCAGCACATTTCCATTGCCGCTTACACTTGAATAATTATAACTGGCGTCCTCAAACTGGTTGGTAGTAGGATTAACAGAGCGGCCAAAATTGCTGCCATAGCTGCCGGTTGCGTTCAATGTGGGCAATTGCTGATACTTGCTTTGCAGCAACGTATAGTTTGCCAAACGGGCGGTTAAAGAATCCTGCCGTATCGTAATGTTGTGGCCTACAGCATATTGTACACAACGTTGCAGCGACCAGACATTGTCAATTCCCCCACCCGCCTGGGCAGAAACATTTTCATGAAAACAGGATAAAATAATAAGTAATGCAAAATCAAAACGCATAACGCAAAAGTAGTGATTGAATCTGACAATTTGGTGACGAGCCGGCCTCCGACGTTTACTGCTACTCATGGCAGATGATAGAAGCAACTCCTGCACCTGGGCTCATAAGTGTCTTTTTCACCCAGCAATACCATGTCTTCGATCTTTGATTTGCGATAAGAATAGCTGGCTGTATCTCCGCAACGCACACATACCGCGTGCAGCTTGGTGATATATTCAGCTTTAGCCAACAAAGCTGGAATAGGGCCAAACGGTTTTCCGGTAAAATCCTTGTCAAGGCCGGCAACAATCACTCTCACTCCGTTGGAAGCCATATCTTCAACAACATCAACAATACCGTCGTCAAAAAACTGTGCTTCATCAATACCAACAACATCCACATCGGTTGCAAGCAGGTGTATTTTATATGAATTTTCTACCGGCGTGCTTCTGATTCTGGCCTGGCCATGAGAAACAATATCCGTGGGATCATAACGTACATCCACTAAAGGCTTGAAAATTTCTGCCTGCTGGCCGGAAATCTGAACACGCCTGAGCCTGCGGATCAGTTCTTCGGTTTTTCCCGAAAACATACAGCCGCTGATGACTTCTATCCATCCCTTTTTAATTCCGGCACGGCTGGGTTCAACAAACATCAGGCTACGTGTTTAATACTGCAAATACTTCTCGTCAGGACTATTCAAACAGCAGGTCTTCTGACTTACGTTTGAACATAGGAATGAACCAGCCTGCACGCAAACCAAATAGGATATCGGTACGTTGCTTTGTATCAGAACGCATCACATCATAGAGGTAGTCCCTTCTGCCCTGAGTAAAACCAATCATGGCGTCCAGGCCAATAGTGTAATTGATCAGCACGGTCTTTGAAAAATGGGTATACCCGGCATAACCTTCGATAAAGGCACCGTTTGTGAGCCGGTCATACCCCTTGCGGTAATCACCGGTCAGCTGCTGTACTGTTTTATCTCGATCGTAGATATTAATCTTATGCTGAACAAAACCGCCGGTTGCCATAATCATCAGCCCATCGTCCGGATGGCGCTTGGTAAAAGAAATGATCTTCCCGAAAGCCAAACCAACTGCGTAGCCGCGCTCATATACCGGAACTCCAATCCTTTCTCCATTTCCGTTGATAAATTCGTACAGGTGTGTGCTTTGAGTAGAATACCTGTCGCGGATATTAATCATTAAGGAATCCTCCTTAACAGTACTGCCAATGATAAAATCGAATTTTGCCCCAAAAATAAAATTAGATTTTGTTTTATACATTATTGCAGGCCCAATTCGGTAACTCTCGCCAAAACGCTTAGCCATATCGCCACCGGGAATATCGTAATCACCATTGATATTCAGAATAACCCCCTTTCTGGCAGCGGGCAGTTCCGACGGGCCAAATAGTTGATCCTCTTTCTGGCCCTTGGCTGCCACACCTGCCAAAACAAACATTATTGTAAAAAAGTACCCCTTCATGAAATCACACTTACAACGTAAAATTAAAACAAATATTTTTCAGCTGTGGTAAAGCCTGTCAATATTAGCAAATTCAACTGAACTGCCTGCAGGTTAATTGTCAAATCCGGCAAATGGCTGATTTCAACCATAGTTGCATTTTTCAGCTTTCATTTTTGTTAACGAAACTCCAGATATCGACGTTAAATTTTAAAATAAATAATAAATAATTAAAAAAATACCTATAAAGTTGCAAATATTTTTAATAATCAATTAAATTAGTAAAAAATAATTGAGTGCGATACCTGTTTACCTTATTATTTTTCCTTTTTGCTGCATTATTAATTCAAAATGTAAAGGCGCAGGTGCCATCCTATGTACCAACAAGCAGCCTGCTGGCATATTATTCTTACAATGGCAATGCCAACGACCTGAGTGGCAATGGTGTTAACGGTACAGTTACGGGTGCAACTTTCACAACAGACAGGTTTGGCAATTCAAATGCCGCTGTAAACTTTACCGGTTCTTCTGAAAGAATAACGACCCATAAAATTGACAAAGTCACAACCAATTCGTTTTCTTATTCAGCATGGGTTTATCCACTCAACTCTGCCACAATACCTACACAGGGCGGAAGCGGCGGGCTGTCAACATCTCAGTCTTACACCTGCGTTATTGCACCTGTTGACGGCTGGTACTGGTCTTCCTCAGGCACTGCAACCGCAGCAGGCCTGAATGTAGCTACAAACGGTGTTTACGTTACAGAGCATGGCAACGGAATTACTAAATGTGCACTGGCCTGGTCAGGAACGCTTACTGGCTGGCACCATATTGTAATTGTATACTCCAGTAAGACTCCGAGCCTGTACATAGACGGAACATTTATACAGAATGGCGTAACGTCCTCTTATACTGTACACCCGTCTATGGGGTGCGACAGTTTTAACCTGGGAGGAACTTACCCTTACCTTAATGCAGGGTTCGGCCACGGGTTGTACCCCATCAGTGTCCCCACTTACAACTTCAGTGGAAAAATAGATGACATCGCTATTTATGGCCGCGCAATAACGCCTTGCGAAATCACTGAGCTCCACGACACTATGACCTATACTATACCCACAGTAACCGGGGCTTCATGGATTTGCGGTGGGGCAACTACCACATTTACATCTTCTATAGGGGGTGGGACATGGGTGAGCAGCAATTCAGGGGTGGCAACGGTTGACACAGCCGGCGTTGTTACTGGTACAGGGTCCGGCATGGCGATGATCAGTTATGTCATATCCGGCGGGTGCCTTGGTTCGGCGCCGATATCAGTAAATGCCCTGCCGCCAATTATTGGCCCAACGGTTGTGTGCCTGAGCGATGCGCCTCCCACATTTGTTACAGGAGCTACCGGGGGATCATGGTCGAGCAGCAACACTTCCGTAGCTACAATCAACGCAGTATCCGGAGTATTAACTGGCGTTACGGCAGGCTCCACAACCCTGAGTTATACCAACACTGCCGGCTGCTACACCACGCTAACAGTCACTGTCATGTCCACAGTTCCGTCAATTACCGGAACGCTGACCGCATGCACAGGAACAACCACCACATTGTCGAATTCAATGCCTACTGGGGTGTGGAGTAGCGCAAGCCTGACAGTAGCCACCGTTGGTTCCACTTCAGGGATTGTATCATGTATTTCGTCAGGCACAGACACTATTTTTTACACAATTGGCACCAGCTGTGTGGCTAATGCTATAGTCACCGTCAGCGCAAGCCCGCCTTCGATTACAGGCACCCGAACTGTTTGCTCCGGGCTGACAACAACCCTGAGCAATAGCTTCACCGGCGGCGTTTGGACCAGCCTGAGTACCGGCGTAGCAACAATTGGTTCTCTTACAGGCGTTGTTTCAGGCATATCTTCCGGCACTACTACAATTGCTTATAATGTGGGCGGCTGTGGCACCAGCACAACAGTAACGGTATATGCTACACCGACATCAATTTCAGGCACACCAGTAGTTTGCTCTGGCTTCACAACGCCATTAAGTATTTCAACAACCGGTGGCAGCTGGTCCAGTGGAAGTACATCAGTTGCGACAACCGGAACCACGGGAATTGTAACCGGAGTTGCAACGGGTACAGCAATTATCACTTATGCTACGAGCAGTACCTGTTTTTCAACTGTAACAGTTACTGTAAATGGTTCACCAGTATCAATATCCGGCGTAGCACCTGTATGTACCGGGCAATCACTGACACTAACAGATGGAACCATCGGCGGCACGTGGCTGAGCCAGAACCCGTCTGTCGGAACAATCGGTTCTTCAACCGGTGTCGTGACGGCAATCGCCGCGGGCAACGATACCATCAGCTATGTATTACCTACTGGTTGCTATGCCATGGCGGCCGTTACCATAAATCCCCTTCCTGCAGCAATTTCGGGCACAGCGGTGGCCTGTGTAGGTGCTACCACTGCACTTTCTGATGCATCGTCAGGTGGGCGGTGGACGTCTTCATCAACCGGCATTGCTGCAGTAGGCAGCATTTCAGGCATTGTCACTGGAGTTTCTGCTGGCACCTCAGTTATTTCTTATATTCTGCCTACCGGCTGCGCCACATCCTTGGTTGTTACTGTAAATCCGGCGCCTACGTCAATTACTGGTGCGTCGATTGTTTGTGCCGGTGATACAACAACACTTTCTGATTTAACTGGTGGCGGCACCTGGCAATCAGGATCTCCGGGTATTGCAATAATTGGTTCAACCACTGGTATTGCCACAGGTATTTCGGGCGGCACAGCAGTTATAACGTACTCTTTGCCAACCGGCTGCTTTGCGGTTAAAACAATCACTGTTGGAATAGTACCCGCAGCTATTACCGGCGCATCGGGTGTCTGCCTGGGGTCGACAACGGTGCTTTCATGCAGTACCGGAGGCGGTGCATGGGCTTCGGGTTCTTCAGCAATTGCAACAGCCGGTTACTCAACCGGTGTTATTTCCGGTGTGGCATTGGGAGTGGCTGCTATTACTTATTCGATGCCTACAGGCTGCCTTACAACTGCAACAGTAACCGTAAACCCGGTACCAGGGCCAATAACAGGGACACCGGCCATTTGCGTGGGCGCAGCAACAACACTAGCTGATGCAAGCCCAGGCGGCATATGGAGCAGTGCCTACCCCGGGATTGCCTCTATTGGTTCCGCCACCGGGTTCGTAAGCGGCACAACTGCCGGCATTACCTCCGTCTTTTATACCTATCCAGCTACCGGATGCTATGCGGCTGTGCTGGTTACCGTTAACCCTGCACCAACAGGTATTGCCGGTATTTTTGAAATTTGCCAAGGCACTTCAACAGTAATTTCAGGCATCCCTGCCGGCGGAAGCTGGTCATCAGGCTCGCCCGGCGTGGCAACAATTGGCGTGCTTTCGGGTGTAATTAATGGCATTGTAGCGGGTATAACAACTATTACATATACCGGTGTTTCCGGATGCTCGCTTACTACTGTATTTACTGTTGATCCTTTGCCTGCTGCTATTACTGGCACTATTGGTACCTGTGTGGGTTCTGGCTCAGCGTTATCAGATGCCACACCCGGTGGATACTGGACAAGCAGTAACCCAACCATAGCAACAGTAGGCGTAACTTCAGGTTTTGTATCTGGGCTTGCAGCCGGCACCTCTGCTATTTCATATACTTTGTCTCCAAGTGGATGCCAGGCAACAGTAATTATCACTGTTGACCCACTACCAGCACCTATCGGCGGAATAACCACTATTTGTGCCGGTACAACATCAACCCTCGTCAGCCCTTCACCAGGTGGAGCCTGGAGCAGTTCCGCACCCTCTATTGCGGCTGTCGGTTCCCTCACCGGTGATGTATCAGGTTACATTGCAGGCACCGCAACAATTTCTTATACTATCCCAACTGGCTGTGTCGTCACGGCATCAGTCACAGTCAATCCCGGGCCATCTGCCATTTCCGGCTCTACGGGGTTATGCCTGGGCAGTACATCGGCACTTACAGACTCAATATCAGGCGGATTCTGGTCAAGCAGCAATCCATCCATAGCTAGTGTCACACCAGGTACGGGAATTGTTAGCGGTATTGCGGTTGGTTCAGCCATCATCACCTATACGCTGCCATCTGGCTGTTTCACTACCGTTACCGTTACAGTCAATTCCTCACTGGCACCCATTACCGGATCAAACCATCTTTGTGTCGGCCGCGACACTACGCTTTCAGACGTGACCGCGGGTGGCTCGTGGAGCTCGGGTGCAACATCTGTTGCCACTATTAATCCTGCTACCGGTTTGTGCTATGGAGTATCTGCAGGTACTGCAATTATTTCTTATTCCTTAGGGTCAGGGTGCTTATCAACATACGCTGTAACTGTCAATTCATCTCCTTTGCCAGTCACTGGGACAACACATGTTTGCACCGGAGGGACTGTAACTTTATCCGACCCTGCATTTGGTGGAATTTGGAGCAGCAGTAGTCCAGCTGTTGCTATTATTGGCTCTGCCACAGGTATTGTTATCGGGGGTACGCCCGGCACAACTACTATTTATTATGTTGTATCTGGGTGCCCTGCTGTTGCGACATTTACGGTCAATCCGGCTCCGGCACCGGTTACAGGTACAAATCATATTTGCATTACATCCGCCGGGAGCCTGACTGATGCAACCACCGGTGGAGTATGGAGCAGCAGCAGCCCAATGGTAGCTTCAATTGGCTCTGTTACTGGCATCGTAACAGGGGTTGCAGCCAGCACAGCTATTATTATTTATACGCTGCCAACCGGCTGCTACACGACATTCCCTGTTACTGTGAATCCAAATCCCGCAACTGTTACCGGAGCATCAACGCTGTGCCCCGGAGCAACGACAACCCTTGCTTGCGGCACGCCCGGTGGCTCATGGAGCACTGGCAGCAGCATTGTTGCCATAGTAGGGCCTCTGACCGGAGTTGTAACAGGTGTATCTGGCGGCACGGCCAATATCAGCTACACACTCCCCACCGGTTGCTTCGCAGTCAAGGCAATTACAGTAAATTCAGCCTCCTCGCCGATTGCGGGTGTACTAACCACTTGCCCCTTGGCCACTACAACTCTTACTAACACGACCCCCGGCGGCCTATGGACTTCTGGCACGGCTTCTATAGCCAGTATCGGCTCACTAACGGGTGTAGTTACAGGTATCTCTGCGGGCACAACGGTTATTACGTATTCAGTAGGTGCCGGTTGCTACGCAACAGCAACAGTTACAGTTAACAATATTCCTTCTCTATTTTCTGTAACCGGCGGCGGCAGTTATTGTACCGGTGGTACCGGTTTGCACGTCGGCCTTTCAGGGTCTGTAGCTGGCACTGCTTACCAGTTATTTTTCGGTGTGGCACCATCAGGAGCGCCTGTTACCGGTACCGGTGCCCCAATAGATTTCGGGTTACAGGCTTCTGCGGGCAGTTATACTGTTGTGGCAACTAATGCAAGCGGTTGCAACCGTACAATGCCAGGCAGTGCTGTTATAACTGTCAATCCTCTGCCCGGTGCCATTGGCGGTGCTTCAGCGCTCTGTGCCGGCTCAACGTTAACCGTTACTTCCACACCGGGAGGAGGTTACTGGTCCAGCAGCGCACCTGCTGTTGCTGCAGTAGGCTCTTCCAGCGGACTTGTTACCGCAGGCACAATTGGTACCGCCTCGATAACCTATACGCTCTCTACAGGATGCTTTGCTTCAAAAATACTGACAGTAAGCACTGCGCCAACTCCTGTCTCCGGTTCCTCAACAGTTTGCACCGGCAATACAACTAATTTAACTGATGGCGTTGGTGGCGGCGTTTGGAGCTGCACATCTTCTGCGGCTTCTGTTGGTTCGCTCAGCGGAATGGTTACTGGAGTTGCAGGCGGCACGGCCGTTATTTCTTATTCACTTGGGGCAATGTGTACTGTTACAAAAACAGTAACAGTCCTGGCTTCTCCGGCGGCTATAACCGGTACCGCAACTGTGTGTGCAGGCAGTACTGTTACGCTACATGATGCCACCGTGGGTGGTGTGTGGCTCAGCAGTGCTCCGCTCACTGCGTCTGTTGGTTCCTCTACGGGCATTGTCAGCGGTTATGCTGCGGGCGTATCCATCGTAACATATCTTTCAGGCGGATGTTCCACTACCCTGCCGATCACTGTTAATCCCATCCCTCTTGCTATCACCGGTACGTTTACAGTGTGTACCGGTTCTGCCACAACAGTGTATGATGCCACGCCCGGGGGCACCTGGAGCACGACTCCGGGGGTAATCACAATTGGATCGCTCACTGGCACTGTTACGGGTATTGCCGCAGGCACAGCAGTTGTTACTTATTCTACCGGTGGATGTATCGCTGTGCGGACAGTTACAGTTAATACAACTCCTGCCATCTCTGGTGCGTCTGCTGTATGTGTTGGCTCATCGGTTACACTCACAGGTACCGGCACCGGTACTTGGTCTTCAAGCGCAGGAAGCACTGCCGCAATTGGCTCTGCTACAGGATTGCTGATTGGCATGTCTGCCGGAACGGCACCTGTTACCTTTACAGCCAGCAACGGATGCTTTGCAGTCAGGGTTGTTACAATTTCGTCAGGCCCGGCAGCAATTACCGGAGCCTCGGGAGTCTGTGTCGGGTCATCCACTACTCTTACTTCCAGCACTACCGGTGGCACCTGGGCCAGTAGCAGTACCGCAATAGCATTAATTGGCTCAGCAACTGGTATTGCCAGGGGTATCACTTCCGGTTCGGCAACAATTACCTATTCAGTTGGCTCCGGATGCATGACAACCAGAATGATTACTGTCAATAACCTCCCCCCTACGATTGCAGGGCCTGTAGTTGTTTGCTCAGGTGCAACCGGCACACTCACAACCGGCACTACAGGCACATGGTCCAGCAGTAACTCTGCAATAGCTGCAATAGGGCCCACAACCGGGATCATAACAGGTGGAACGCCGGGAACAGCATCTATTACCTTCACCAATACAGCCGGTTGTACTACTACTACAACTGTTACTGTAACTGCACCACCCGCTGCCATAACCGGCTCTTCAACATTATGCATGGGGTCGTCTATTATGCTTACTGACATTTCAGTAGGCGGCACTTGGAGTAGCAGTAACCCGATTATTGCTATGGCAGGCTTCGCAAGTGGAATTATTACAGGCATCAACAGCGGTTTTGCTGTAATTACTTACTCAACAGGCGCAGGCTGCATTGCCACTAAAATAGTTACAGTAAATCTGCCGCCACCAGGAATATCCGGCCCCGGGCGTGTTTGTGCAGGCTCATTCATTACTCTTACCGACCCTGCAATTGGCGGCTTCTGGTCGAGCGGTAACACCTCTGTTGCAACTGCCGGCTCACTGACCGGAGCAGTGATTGGTGTAGCCGGCGGAATTACTACCATAAGTTATACGGTATCAGAGGGTTGTAGCGCAGTGTATACAGTCACAGTTAATAGTGTGCCTCCCATTACCGGCCTCACCAATCTTTGCGCATGGGGAGACACTGTCACAGTCCGCGAGGCAGATATTACAGGGCTCTATAGCTGCACATTGGTCACTGTGCTCAATATGGGAAGCGGCACTGCCAGGGCTACAAGCAGTGTACCTGGAACAAGCACAATAACTTACACACTTGCTTCAGGTTGTACCACTACTAGTTCGCTCACCGTGAACCCTTTACCTGCAGGCATTACAGGGCCATTAAATGTTTGTTCAGGCAACACTTCCTTGATGCGCGATACGACAACAGGTGGCAGATGGTCAAGCAGTAACTCTTCGATAGTTACTATCGGCTCGGTTTCCGGCATGGTTACCGGCATTTCAACCGGAATAGCATACGTTACCTACACTTTGCCAACTGGCTGTAGAACAGATACACCCATCCATGTAAACCCCATACCCGCAACGATTACGGGATGGGGTGGAACCATAACCATTGGCACATCCACCACATACGCTGATGCGACCCCGGGTGGAATCTGGAGTTGCAGTAATCCGGCTATTGCAGCTATAGGAATAGGCAGCGGCACTGTAACCGGGTTGTCTGCCGGGACTGTTAATATCAGCTATTCTAGCAGCCTGGGTTGCTCGGCAGTAAGGGCTGTAACTGTAACTGCTCTATCTGGAGCACGGACCGGGTATAGCGGATTCGATTGCAACGGCATTAAAATAATGCCTAATCCTAACAGCGGTATTTTCACCATCAACGGTGCTCTGGAAAACTTTGACAAACTTACCCCCTCGTCGGAAACAACTGTTTATCTTGTAATCTCGGACATTATTGGAAAGACAATACTGTCTGGCAAAATTCAATCGGTAAACGGCTGGATTAACTCCGTTGTTGAGCTTGGCAGCCAGATACCCGACGGCACCTATTTTTTGAAACTTACAGCAGAGCAGGAAACTCACATATTTACTGTTATTGTACAGCGAAAGTAATACCAATCATTTCAGCCTTTAGCTGTATTAGCTTTGCTTGTGCTCACGGTTTATATTTAATGATAAAATAACCTCAAAAAGTACAAAAATTGTGGATAAATACCTGTTTCTCAAAACGGTGCATTAATATACCTTTGCACCACATTCTTTGATATGCATTCTTCAGTAAAGATATTTTCGGGTAACGCTTCTACTTACCTCGCAGAAAAAATTGCCAAAAACTTCGGAAAACAACTGGGTGCGATGACCATTCAAAAGTTCAGCGATGGTGAATTCCAGCCGGTTTTTCAGGAATCCATCCGCGGAGACTATGTTTTTCTGGTGCAGGCCACCTATGCTCCGGCTGACAATCTGTTAGAACTGCTAATGATGATTGATGCAGCACGCAGGGCATCAGCGGGTTATATTACCGCTGTTATCCCCTACTTCGGTTATGCCCGCCAGGACCGGAAAGATAAGCCAAGGGTTGCTATTGCATCTAAACTGGTTGCCAATATTCTGGCAAAATCAGGAGCCAACAGGGTCATGACAATGGACCTGCATGCCCCTCAAATTCAGGGATTTTTTGATATACCGGTGGATCACCTCGACTCATCAGCAATATTTATACCATACATCGAGAATCTTAAGATAGAAAACCTTACCTTTGCCGCCCCCGACGTGGGAAGCACCAACCGTGTGCGTGAAGTTGCCAAGTATTTTGAAGCAGATATGGTTATCTGCGACAAGCAACGCAAACGTGCAAATGAGATAGCATCAATGACGGTAATTGGTGACGTGAAAGGAAAGAATATTGTGCTGATAGATGACATTTGTGATACCGCAGGTACACTTTGTAAATCGGCAGCCATATTAAAGGAGAAAGGGGCATTATCGGTTAGAGCATTTTGTACGCACCCGGTATTGAGTGGCAAGGCTTATGAGAATATCGCTAATTCTGAACTGGAGGAACTGGTAGTTTGTGATACCATACCGCTGAAAAATCAATGCGATAAAATTAAAGTATTATCAACCGGCGATCTGTTTGCAGTAGCTATCCGTAATACTTTCGAGAATAAGTCAATTAGTTCTTTGTTTATTCATAGTCAGAGAAAGTAACCAACGACTCATTTTAATGAGCCTGAGTGGTTACCAATGTTGACTTAATTACAAAAGACAGGCTAATAAAATATAAGAAACTCTTAGTAAAATCGCAAATCACAGATCTCACGACTCATGACTTTCGACTTACGACTTACGACTAAAATAAAACGACTGTTTATACAAAAAAATCCGCCCCCACAAAGGGAAGACCTTTATTATTAAAACGGATTTCGGCACGTATGTTAGGCGGAATAGCGCACGTGACCGGAAGAAAAAAACACTAAAAAAATGAAAAGTGTAAAAATTGAAGGCAAATTAAGAAGCGATCTTGGCAAAAAAGCTACACGCCAGCTTCGTTCTGAAGGAGAAGTACCGGGTGTTATTTACGGCGGTAAAGAAACAATTCATTTCAGCGCGCCAACTCCTGCTTTTAAAACGCTGGTGTACACACCTGAATTCCAGTTGGCTGAAATTACTGTTGGTGGAAAAACATACCGCAGTATTCTGAAAGACATTCAGTTTGACGTTGTTACAGATGATCTCAACCACCTGGACTTTCTGGAACTGGTTGAAGATAAAAAAGTAAACGCAACCCTCCCGATTAAATTTGTTGGGCAGTCGCAGGGTGTTAAAGACGGTGGCCGCCTGGAGCTGAAGATCAAATCTCTGAACGTGCGCACTTATCCTAAATTCCTGATGGAGCACATCACTGTAGACATAACAAACCTGCAGTTGCATGGCAATATCCGTGTTGAAGATGTGAAGGCAGATAACATCGAAATTCTAAACTCTCCACGTATTCCAATTGCATCTGTGGTTACTACCCGTGCACTCCGCCAGGAAGTTACCGCAGCAGCAGCAGCGGCAGCACCAGCCAAGGGAGCAGCTCCGGCAGCAGCAGCAAAGAAATAAGATAACAGCTACCAAATTATTTGTCAGAACCCTGCCGACCGGCGGGGTTTCTGCTTTTTTAGGGCCTGGGAATGCCCAACCCATCACGCGGGCCAGGCGAGTACTTTTTCAGCCCAAAAAAACACATTTAATATATTGTTAAATGAAATTTTATGAGCAATTCTTGTTATAAAAAGTAAAAAAAGCCCATCAGTGTAACAAAATTCATGTTCAGGCCCATATTCCTCTCTATCACTATTCACTCAGTCAACTATGAATTTTTGAAAAATATTTTAACTTTATTTAACAATAACTAAATTTTATTAAAAATACATTTACCTTTGTGAAACAAAATGCAAAAGAACCTACCTCATATTTGCCCCAGTTGCTCTGCTACACTCAGTGTAAAAAGCCTTGTATGCGGCAATTGCAGCACTGAAGTGAGTGGGCTGTTTTCGCTCCCGCTACTGGCCAGCCTCACCAATGAGGAGCAGGATTTCATTGTTGAATTTGTAAAAAGCAGCGGCAGCCTTAAAATAATGGCACAGAAACTGGGCCTAAGCTACCCTACCGTTCGCAATCTCCTCGATGATATAATAAGTAAGATTGAAAAAGGTGCAAACAATTTAAAATCGGCAAAATGAAAAATTGGCTGTTCAATCCATTTATCTATGTAGCAGGCTCCCGTGCTTTATTGATTGGCTTGGCGGCTATGGCTATTACTGCCCTCATTGGGTTATACAGCCATACCCACTTCGATGGAGCTATTGATATCCATACCGGTAAAATCTCCACTCTTTCAGTACACCTGCTCGAGCAATTGATAGTATGGGGTACAACTGCCGGTTTGTTTTACATCGCAGGGCTGCTGTTCTCTGGCTCCATTATCAGGCTCATAGATGTTGCAGGCACCATGGCACTTGCCCGCTGGGTAACGATCTTTCCGGCTGCTCTTGGCTTTTTGCTGCATGTTCCGGATACACAACCACAAACTGTTGCCGAAATCATGAAATTACTGACACCCGGATTTATCGCTGTAGGCCTGCTGAGCGTCGTTTTCGTTATCTGGATGGTAGCATTAATGTACAATGCCTTTACCGTTTCATGCAACCTGAAGGGCAGTAAGGCCACCGGTACTTTTATTATCACACTTATTCTTGCAGAAACAATTTCTTCTCTTGCTATTCACTATTTTTTGTAAAGTAAATCAGGTACTATGAAAAAAATACTTCTTGTTTTTATCGCAGCGTTCATAACCAAAAACAGCTACTCACAATCAGGTTCTGATTACGAGCCAGTGGTTAAAAAGTTTCAGACGTACTACAATCACCATCAGAACGATAGTATTTACGAAATGCTATCTGATGAAGGCAAATTGAAAATGACCCGTGAAAAAACCGATCAGACATTCAAACAGATCTTCAATAGCCTGGGCGAAATGAAATCCTTTGAACTCACTAAAGAAAAAGACAAGGCTGCATTGTACAAAGTCACCTTCGATAAATCAGTACTCACACTTGTTTTGTCTGTAACTGCAGGGCAAAAGCTCGAAACATTCAGATTCATAGCCTACCAGCCCGAACCCAAAGCACCCAGCTTAGATGAATATGTGCTGAGCACCAAGACCGGCGAAATACATGGCACACTCAGCCTGCCCGACGTTGAGGGGCAGGTACCTGTTGTACTGATCATTGCAGGATCCGGGCCTACAGACAGGGATGGCAACAGCTCTGTGGCTGGCAAAAACAACAGCTACCGTATGCTCGCCGACTCATTGAAAAAAGCTGGTATCGCCTCCGTACGCTACGATAAGCGAGGCCTGGGTGGCAGTGCCATGGCTATGAGCGTAGACACTAAGCAACTGTTTAACGACTATATCAGCGATGCCGCAGCTTTTATTAAACAGCTCAACAGCGATAAAAGATTCTCGCAGGTATATGTGCTGGGGCACAGTGAGGGTTCGCTTTTTGCCATTCTAGCCGCCAATAAAGAGCTGGTATCTGGCCTCATATCCATTGCCGGTGCCGCTGACCCAATTGATGTGATTATAGAAAAACAGCTCAGTGTTCAGTCGAAGAGTATCGCGCAAAAAGCAAGAGTAATAATGGACAGCCTGAAAAAGGGATATTCGGTAACCAGCATACCAGACGGACTGAATGACTTGTTCAGCAGTGGCATGCAGCCATATATGCAAACATGGCTCAACTTCACACCGACAGAAGAACTGGCAAAAATACATGAGCCAATACTGGTAGTGCAGGGAACCAATGATATTCAAGTGGGTACAGACCAGGCAAAGAAACTAAATAGTGCCAACGACAGGGCGCAGCTGCTCCTTATTAATGGCATGAATCATGTACTGAAAAACGCCCCCGAAGACCGTGCGGGCGATCTGGCTACCTACTCCAATCCCGGCCTGGCACTATGCCCCGGCCTGGTAAGCGGAATTGTGCACTTTATCACAACGCCTCCGCCACCTGCCCGCAGAAAACACTAATTGTGCCCATCATTTAGTGGCAGCTTGGATTCATCTGTCAATTCAATTTTGCCTGTCGGCAGCAGCCGGCCCTTTTTGTACACCACATAATGCTCCTTTGTGCCCGGTATTTCATTGCCTGCTGTGTCGCATTTGTAATAGGAAATAGTGTCTGAGGTATATAGCGTATAATCTTCGCGCAGTGTCATAAATTCTTCGCAGCTAAATCCACAATCAGCGCCACACCCACCTATGTGTATATCGCGCTCATCAATCTTGTTGCCGTTCTTGTCAAAAGTTTTCAGTATCGGGAAGAAACAATCTGCAGGCCCCAGCGTGATGATTCCGATATAGTCCCCATTTGCCTTAAAGCTGCAATATGCATATTCGTTGTCGCTGTATGATACAAACTGATGATAATCGGCGATACGCAACTCATCAAACTTCGCTGGCTCTATATTACAGCCTTTGATAACGATAGGCAGTGGCTGTGTTCGAAAGTGTACCCGAAAAGAGTCAAATGCCTGTCCTGCACCTTTTGCTCCTGTGCCGCTGTTATTGCAGCTCACACAGGCACTAAAAGCTATCGAAACAATTAAGGCAAAAATATTCTTCAACATACAGAGTGTATTTCAGATAAAGATAACCATAACCCTGCATTAATGAAATCCTAACTACAAATCAGCTTCGCGGTTCAGCCAAAAGCACTGGTCAAAAAAATAATTTGCTAGTTTGAAAAATTTACATAGCTTTGTGATATATTGTTAAACAATGCAACACAATATTATGAATCAAACAGAGTTATTAAAAGGTACACTGGGAACTATCATCCTTCGTTTACTGGAAGACAAAGGCCGCATGTATGGCTACGAGATCACGCAAATGGTTAAGGAAATGTCGAATGAACAGATACTGGTAAAAGAAGGGTCGCTATACCCTGCACTGCACAAACTGGAAGCCGATGGGCTGGTAACCGTGGAAGAAGTATTTATCGGCAAGCGGGTACGGAAATACTATACACTTACCAAGCCCGGAAAAAAGGCAGCCAAAGTATCAGTAGACGAATTGCTTGCTTTTCTGGACACGATACACAATCTGATCACTGCAAAACCACAATCAACTTTTGGTACAGCTATCTGACGAACAGGTAAATATTATTCAGGAGCGCATTATACAAGATGGCGTTACTGACTCGGGCCTGCAAAACGACCTGCTGGACCACTACTGTTGTTATGTAGAGGAGGAGATAGGTAAGGGCTCCGGATTTGAAGCAGCGTATGCTGCCGCTTTCCGGGCTATATCACCAAATGGCATGCACGAAATTGAAGAGGAACTGAATTTTATTTTAACCTTTAAAAAACAAACAGTTATGAAACGGACAATCCTGATTACCGGGGCACTGACAGTTGCATTGTACATACTTGGCATCACTGGCAAATACCTGCACTTGCCCGGTTCCGGTGTTACCATTACACTGGCAATAGGCATAGCCAGCTTATTGTTTATTCCTCTGGTGTTTATGCTTAAAGCCAGAGAAAAACAGAAAACCAGTGAAAAAGTGCTTTGGGCTATAGGTTCATTGTTTGCCTCAGTACTTACGCTGAGTGTGCTATTCAAAGTGCAGCACTGGCCGGGTGCTAATGTGATGGGTGTAACCAGTGTAGCCATATTGATGATGGTTTACCTCCCCTACTACTTTATTACTGGTTTCAAAAACCGTGAAACCAGGGTCAACACAATTGTCACCTCTGTCTTCATCATTATTGGCTGCGGCTTGTACTTCACCCTCACTCTTACGCCCTCCTCAGCCAGGCTTATTGATTCTCGTGTTACCAGAGGGTTCCTGCGCAATGAAGCCATACTTAAAACCGAACAGTTAATACTGGGTAATTCTATAAAGAATGACTCTGTAAACACCCCATATACCGCACTGAACCAGAAAGTATATAACTTATGCAGTGATCTTAAAAAGCTCATAGTAAAATGGGAAACCGGAAGCGAGTCTGTAAATGAAGATTTCGAAAGCAACAACGCACAGATTGGGCTGCATTCCGCCGAAGACTTCTTCAGCGATGGCATTGGTCAGGCAAAACTGGCCGAACTAATTAGTGCTGTTAATGAACACAACGCCTCCTGTGCGGGCCATCCCGAACATATACTTATTCCGACCAACAATAACATAATTGACCTCAGCAGCCGCAAAATTCAGTACAAAACCATTGAAGCGCTGACCGACCTGTTTCAGCTACAACTGATATTGCTGCAGAATCAAAGAACAATTGCTTCGTTGTAATTCTTCTGCTCTTACCCTGCTGATAGAGACATTACATTGCCTCTATCAGCAGGAAATTGCCAAACTCTAATGTTATTGATTACCGGTTCTCCGGTTGTATTCCAGCGCGGCTTTTATCTCACCATACGAGTAGTCATCTCCCAGTATATCTTTTATTGGCTTAGCAGCAAAACCCTGCCCAGTCGTTTTGACCACCTTCAGTATTTCTGCCAGCTTATCTTTTGATACCAGGCGATAGACATCCAGTTCACCTGTACTGACAAATGCCGCCAGATGCCCTTCAATCGTTCCGGGGGAGAGATTTCGCTGACGAGCTATTTCCTCCACATCCATCCCTTCACTGAACATGGTAAAAGTTGTTCTCTGGGTGCTGTTTGCCGCAGGCTTCTCCCTACTCTCTTTCCTTTCTTTCTTTGGCTTTTTAAAGTGCATCTTAGATTCGAGATTCTGTTCATTGGCATGCCGCCTGATCACTTCCAGAAAACCGGCACCATACTTACCGATCTTATAATCGCCAAATCCGGTGATATGCTTCAGCTCATCAAATTTTTGTGGCAGGTAGGTTGCCAGTTCTATCAGCGTGTTATCCGCCACAATGGCATAGGCCGGCACATGCTCCCTGTCTGCAATATCAGCCCTCAGGTTCTTTAGCTCACGCAGCAGGCCCTGCTCAAATTCCGGCTCATCATGCTCCCCAATCTGAGCCTTCTCTTTTTTCATCACCAGCTTTATCTGAGATTCGCCCTTCAGTATCTGCCAGCTCTTTTCATTGAGTTTAAGTGTAGCATACTGGTCATTTGTTATGGAAAGAAATTTATTACGCAGCAGTTGTTGCACCATCCACTGCCACTCTTCCTTCTTCAGCTCTTTGCCTATTCCATAAGTCTTCAGTTCCTTATGCGCGGGATTGATTTTCTCACTGGCAGAACCCCGCAGAAAATCTATTATATACCCAGCACCATAGCGCTCGCCTGTCCGGGAAACAGCTGATAGCAGTTTCTGTGCATCAAGTGTTGCGTCTTTTTCCTCCAGCGAGCTCAGGCAATAATCACAACTGCCGCAATAGGCCGGAAACGGTTCACCAAAATACTCCATCAGAAACTGCCTGCGGCAACCGTCGCCTTCACAGTATTCCTGCATCAGTTCCAGCTTTTTCATTGATATTGCTGACTGCTGCGGATTATTGTCAATCATCGCAAATTTCTTCAGCTTAATAATATCTCCGGGCGAATAAAATAGTATTGCATCGCTCTTCAGCCCGTCGCGACCGGCACGCCCTGTCTCCTGATAGTACCCTTCTATATTTTTAGAAACATCGTGATGAATGACAAAGCGAACATTCGATTTATCGATACCCATTCCGAATGCTATGGTAGCAACTATTACCCGGTATTCATCCCTTAGGAAAGCATCCTGCACCCTGCTACGCTCTGCTGCATCCATACCAGCATGGTAGTATGCCGCTTTGATAACTGCTTCGTGCAGCCGCCCTGCAATATCCTCTGTTGAAGCTCTTGACAGCGCATAGATAATACCGCTGTCTTCCCTGTGCTTCTTAATATACTCAAGTATCTGCCCGAAAACGTTTTTCTTGGGTTGTATGTAGTAATGAATATTTGGCCTGTTGAAGCTGGAGATAAACACACGCGGTTCTGCCAACTCCAACCGCTGCAGTATATCATTTTGAGTCACCTTGTCGGCACTGGCAGTGAGCGCCACTACCGGCACCTTTGGGAACCGCTTCTTTAAAGATGCGAGCTTTAGGTACTCCGGCCTAAAGTCGTGCCCCCACTGCGAGATACAGTGGGCCTCATCTATTGCAAAAATAGAAGGATTGAGTTTTTCGAGAAAAGTAAAGAAACCGTCGCTGTTGGCGGGAATGCGTTCGGGCGCTATATAAAGTAGTTTTATATTACCCTGCTCCGCATGCTGTATTACCTGTTGCTGCTCAGCCGGCGATTGAGAGGAGTTGAGGAATGCCGCATAAATACCATTGGCAGTCAGCGCATCAACCTGATCTTTCATCAATGCAATCAGTGGCGACACCACAATTGTTATACCAGGCAACAGCATTGCCGGCAACTGGAAACAAATCGATTTACCGGCGCCCGTAGGCATTATGGCCAGTGTGTCTCTGCCTGCTAATACTGATTCAATAATGGGAAGTTGGTTAAGCCTGAACTGGTCGTAACCAAAAAAGTGCTGTAAAGCCTTGTGCAGTTTTTCTGTTGAATAAGTGCTCATCTGTAAGTCGTTTAATTGTTCTGAAAGTCATATACCAATTGCAAAGTAAATGATTTTTTTATTATTAAAACAATCTGTCCTGATTTTCAATTGCCTGGTAACATCTTTTGACTATCATTTTTAGTCCTGTTACTGCACAGAATGCAGGCGCTGTTACGTCGCTGACCGACCTCAATTTTTTTATAAAAACTTATCACTGAAATAAAGAAATACCTATATTGTATAGGTTTTCAAAAAAACAAAATCTGCGTATGAAAAAACGTTACTTGCAATTGTTATCTGCATTACTGATGCTTTCCACGTCTTCATGGGCTCAGTGTCCGGCCGGGCGCTTTGTCAGCGATGTATTTCCAAACATAACCATGACCACCGTCGAGTATTCGCCCGTGTACCATCAGATGATGGATATATACCAGCCTACCGGCGACACTATGACTGCCCGTCCGCTGATTATTCTGGCGCACGGCGGCAGCTTCATAACCGGCAATGGGGATCGCACAAACGACCCCACTGTGGATACGCTATGCACCCGCCTGGCAAAGAGAGGCTATGTAACCGTTTCAATAGACTACCGCACAACTGTTTATTCGAGTATGGTAGGCGCAGACTCCACACCGGCCATCAATGAGGTAATTATGGCCATCAGCGATGGTAAAGCGGCCATCCGGTACTTTATGAAAGACAGGGCAACTGCAAACACCTATAAAATTGACACCAACAATATTTTTGTCGGCGGCAACTCTGCAGGGGCAGTGTTGTACATGCACGTTGGTTATCTGGACAGCATTCAGGAATGCCCATCACACATCCAAACTGCCATGGCTGCTAACGGAGGTTTTGAGGGCAACAGTGGGAATGCAGGATATACTACACGTACCAAAGGAATCATAAACCTGGCAGGAGCACTGAATAGTGCATCATTCATCGGCCCCGGCAACAAACCTTCTGTAAATTGTCAGGGCGATGCCGATCCTGTGGTTCCCTATTCGTGCGGCTTCCCTCTTTATGGCTTCTGTTCGGTCACTCTTTGCGGATTAGGAACGCTTGAACCCGCCTATGCAGCAAATGGCATTTACCACATGAGCAAAGTGTTCCCCGGCGATACCCATGTGCCATGGTCTGCAAATATTGCAAAAATGAACTCTGTAGATTCTATTGTTACACTGTTTTTATACACGCTGGTTTGCTCAGGCAGTTCAGCTTCAGTTAATGAAGTCAATTTGAATCCTGAAGTTAAGGTCTTCCCCAATCCGGCGTCAGGTGTCTTCAATATCGCTGCCGGCCAAACTGTTAGCAGCATTTTGATGTACGACGAAACAGGCAGGACTGTGTTAGAAATGAACGGCCTGAACAAAAATAACGTGGAGATCAGCACACAGGGTGTTAGCAAGGGCATTTACTTTGTGCGTATCCGGTTCAGTAATGGGAACAATACTCAGGTAATGAGGAAAGTTGTGATCGAATAACACAGCACATAAAAAATGTGATCAGATTTGTTCATAAACTGCAAATCTGATCACATTTTCATTTATACCGGGCCTGAGTTATGCGCTTAGCATCTGTTACACTATAACAATTACTTTTCATCTGCGGTTGGCCCGTACATACCCGGAACCGGAACATCCAACAGGCGGAGGTACAGGCTCAGCTGGCCACGGTGATGCACCAAGTGGCTGTAAGCAAACGACCTCAGTACAACTTTCTTTGGCAATGTAAAATGCACATGGTCGCCATTACGCATGGTCCACATTTTATCATAATCTTCGTCAGTAGATTTCTCAAGAGATGCCATAGCCATAGCTACATTTTTGTCCATGATGGCCAGCAGCTCTTCAGTAGACGCATTTGTTACAGGCTTATAGTCAAATTTTGCAAAGTCCAGTACATCTGAGTCCAGTGTATAAGATACCCATCCGGCTATCTCTGCCACATGTGATGCCAGGCGGCCCAGCGTCATAGATTTAGGGTGTGGTTTCCAATCGTTCTTGTCTGTAGGTACCCTCTCGAGCATTTTGCAGGTATTGGCAGATTCCATCTGCAGTTCGGCGATAAGCGCGTGTTTTGTGACATAGCTATTTGTATTTTTGCGTAAATTAAGATAAAATTCCGGAGGCCCGTATATTGCGATATTCTTAAAATTTATGTCGGCGAAAAAAATATTTTTTCTTTTTGCAATATCATTTGCCTACTTCAGATCAGCCGCTCAGGATAAGAATGATGTTGCAGTTGCGTTTTATAATTGCGAAAATTTCTTCGACACAATAGATAACCCACTGAAAAAAGATGAAGAATTTACACCGCATGGCAAATACCGGTACACAAAGAAAACATACCTGCAGAAACTGCATAATATAGCCACAGTTATTAACAGTATGGAAGGCGGCGATGGCCCGGCTGTAATAGGGCTTGCGGAAGTGGAAAACAGTAACGTACTGAATGACCTGGCCCACCAGCCTGAACTGGCGTGGCGCGGGTATAAATACGAATGGGCCGATGGATCAGACCCCAGGGGTATAAATGTAGCCCTGATGTACAATCCACTGCATTTCAATGTAATTAAAACTGAGGCGCTGCATGTGGGCCTGGCTGCCGTAAATCCCAACTCAAATACACGGGATATACTGCATGTATATGGTGTACTGTCAGGAGACTCAGTACATATATTTGTTTGCCACTGGCCCTCTCGCAGAGGCGACGCCGATGAAAGTGCCACCAAACGTGAACGGGCAGCCGAGGTTGAAAAAAAGGCTGTGCAGCAGATAGTACTAAAGAACCCAGATGCAAAGATTATATTGATGGGCGACTTTAACGACAATCCGGTTGATAGAAGTATCACACAGATTCTGGAAGCAAAAACGGAAGCCACCTCGGTGAAAAAGAATGAATTGTACAATCCGTGGGCTGATATGTACAAATCCGGCGCAGGCACCGAAACCTACAAACACAGCTGGAACCTGTTTGATCAGATAATTATATCAGGCGCGTTGCTCCACAACCGGAATCATAAACTGCATTACAGCAGCGCAGCAATTTACAAACCCGGTTTTATCATTGACCACTATAAAGGCCACGATGGAGAGCCGCACCGGTCTTTTGCAGGCACTTACTGGATTAACGGATACAGCGACCATTTCCCTGTAATTCTTTATCTTGCCAGATAAATGCGTGACCAATGGACATAAAAGACGTTCCTCAGGACAAGCGGGACACCACCCACGCTTCAGACATAAAAAAGCTGATGTATGCCGTAGGAAAAGACGGCCAGTATACCGGCGTGAACTACGAGGGCTGGGAACCAGAGAACATAGTGCTGGAGCAAACATGGGAGGATATTGACGAAAACCTGAACAAGGTAAAGGCGCAGGTAACGGCTGGCGAGCTGAGCCCAATAGCCTATTTCATGCATAAAAGCCTGATGGACACTACCCTGCTGGCCAGCTATGCCGGCAAATGGAAATGGCAGGTTAAAAGGCATTTTAAGCCATCGGTTTTCAACAGCCTCTCTACCGGTATGCTCGAAAAATACGCCCGCATATTCAATATAACAGTTGATGAATTAATGAACTTCGGAAAAGAAAACAGATCTTAAATGAGCAATAAGGAGTATAAACATTTTCAGCATGCGCACTGTGAGAGCGGCGTCTCTTCTAACCTGCTGAGGCACGCGGGGATTGAGCTCAGTGAGCCTATGGCTTTCGGTATAGGGGCTGGCCTGTTTTTCGGGCATCTGCCTTTTCTCAAAATAAACGGGGCTCCGGGTACCACCTACCGCATATGGCCGGGAGCTATTGTAAAAAGAGTAGCTTCAAGGCTCAACATCAAGATCCACTCCGAACGCTTCCGTGACCCGGCCAAAGCGATGAAAGCACTGGACGATGTGTTGGCCCAGGGGAAGCCTGTTGGTATGCTGGGCAGCGTATTTTATCTGCCCTACTTGCCTGAAGCATTCAGGTTCCATTTTAACGCACACAACTTTGTAGCATACGGTAAAAAAGGAAGGGACTACCTAATCAGTGACCCCGTGATGGAGATAGTAACTAAAATTGCACTTGAAGACCTGGTGAAAGCAAGGTTTGCAAAAGGCACACCTGAACCTAAAGGCTTTATGTACTATGTTACAGAAACGCCCAAAGAAATGGACATGCGCAAAGCCATAGAAAAAGGCATAAAGCAAATGTGCTACTTTATGATGGCGCCTCCCATACCCTGGTTTGGGAATAAAGGTATCTTCCTGCTGGCCAAACAAATAAAGAACTACCCAAAAAAACTGGAGCCCAGAAGAGCGTCGCTGTACCTGGGCAACGTAATCAGAATGCAGGAAGAAATTGGTACCGGAGGAGCAGGGTTCCGCTACCTGTATGCAGCATTTTTGCAGGAGGCAGGCCAGCTTTTAAAAAATGAAGAACTACTTAAGTTCTCAGAAGAGCTGACTAAAATCGGTGATAACTGGAGAAATTTTGCTTACCGCGCGGCCCGCATTATGAAAGACCGAAAATCAGAACTGGTGTCTTTCGATGAACTGAGCGATATGCTGAAACAATGCGGAACAGATGAAAAAGCACTGTTCTTGCGTTTACAAAAAATAAAACTCTAGGTAACGGATTGCCGGCCACAGTTTCGATTACCCTTGCTCAACTAACAATATGAAAAACATAAAGCTTCTTTTTGTAATCATAAGCTGCACTTTCTTATTGCCTGGCTTGTGCTATGGCCAGTCAAAGCTCGGATATGGCGTACGGCTTGGCTCAGGTAACGATAAAAAAATATCTGAAGTGATTGCAGGCAGCCCAGCCGAAAAAGCCGGACTGAAAGTAGGCGATAAACTGACAAATGTAAACAAAACCAACGTAGACGGGTTAGATAATACGGCGGTAGTAGCCTTACTAGCCAAGCGCGATGAAGCCACGATAATATTTGAACGTGGAGGTACTAAAAAGAATATTTCGCTCAAAAAAGCACCTTTTGTTGCCTTTGGAATCAAATGCCTTTCTGGTAATTGCGATAACGGTAAAGGCAGGGCCAAGCTACCCGGCTGGGCGTCATTGGAGTTCGAAGGAACCTTCTTGAATGGTGAACCTGCGGGAGAATGCAGCATTTACAAAGCAGACGGCAGCCTTTGGTATACCGGCAATACTGTTCATTTCTTTCCGAATGGAACAGGAAAAAAATATGAGAAGTATAATGATAAAACATTCGTTGCCGAGGAGGGTGAATTTAAAGATGGTTTCCTTGAATTCGGCTCTGTTTTCGATTATTCAGGGCAGGAGCTATCACACGGAAGTTATACTACTGACGAAAGAAGGAGGTTTATAGGTGGTTACAAGGCTATTACTTACAGGGGAAAGAAAGCATACCTAAATTGTGCAGATATGCTGTCTGTAGACTCTGCCGGCAACAGTAAATGTACCGGATGGGCAACAATATGCGAAGGCGAACCACTGACAGGCAAACCGTTATCTCACGCCAAGTACATATTTGAAAGAGATAGCCTTTGCCGTGAATGAGACTATGATAACGATGTATGCCACCTGATTCTATACAAAAATGGGGTACCAATTGCCGATCAAAATGCAGCTTGCATTGTGCGCCTGTCTGACCACCGAATAATTGCCAGAAATGTACGGTATGCACCTGCACGACAGGATAATGGCGAAATTGTAAATAAGATCGCCTCTGGCGAATTCAATTTTGGCGAAAGCGTAAAATCTATCACTGGCCCTGCTGAGGGCGGCACTATTGCTTATTATAAAGAGCGATATGCTAAAGCTCCGGATAACAAACCCACGGCCTATAGCCGCACCGGTAACTCAAACTCAGTTTGGGGTAATTCATCTTCGCAGAATTCTCGGCGTTACGAAACTTATGATATTATCCAGTGCCGAACTGAAATTGACAGGTTGATGTCCAGGGCGAAGACCGCGGTAAGCTATTACGCATCAGCGAACCATGAGGAAAAAGGATATCACAAAAACAAAAAGGTATATGAGTATTTGCAAAAAGAGATCATTAGTGATGCCGAAAAAGCTATTACCCGTTACACTAATAAAGTACCTGATGATATGTTATTTGAACTCAAAGACATTAGCAATGCTCTCAGAAACCATAATCTTGGGTTCGGAATTATGAGGCATATGCCCGTTAGCAGATAGTTACACTCAACGTTACGCGAAGTGATCATTGATTCACTATTTTTAACAATGTATCGCCTTCACCCGAAATATATTCGTTGAAATTTCGTTATTTTTACAGCTAATTTTACTTTTTGCTTAGTTTTCTCAGACATACAATTGTAGGTATCATTGATTTTTTTCACCGGCCCTTTCGCCGGATAATTGGTATCCAAACGTTTCGTTACCTTGCCTGCGGTGGCTCCAATACCGTACTGAATATTTTCATCTATTGGTTTGCATACAACATTTTATTGCAGAAGCAGGACGTTCATGTGATGGGCAACATAGTTATAGCTGTAGAAGTAGCTGCATGGGTAATCGCTTTTGCCATCAGCTTTCCTGCCGGCTTTATCATGTCAAGGCATATAGTTTTTCCTGAGTCAAACCTGCATGGCCATATACAGTTCTTCAGGTACGTACTTACTACGGTTACATTTATCTTGCTTACGTATTTATTAATCAAAGGTGCTGCTTTGTATCTGCCCATGGTCAATGCAACAGTATCGTACTTCTTTATCTGTATCATTACTGCCATACTCAGCTATATATCCCAGCGTAAGTTTACATTCAAGACTATCGAAGAAGAAATTGCTGAAGAAGCAGTGGCCGACGAGTATCAATAACTGATTACCTCTGAGTTAAGTTTCCTCAGGCAATAGAAGGCACCTGCCCATTTCAACATTATTTTTTAAGTTTACCGAAATAATTTTTTATGAAGTACAGGCTATTCAGCTCGCTGTTACTGCTTACTGTTCTATTTTCTGTTTCTGCAGCTTATGGCTGGGGTATATGGGGGCACAACCACATAAACAAAGGCGCGGTGCTGGCATTGCCTGCAGAGATGGGCATGTTTTTTTATAACCATTCTGATTTCCTGACACAGGAATCTACAATACCTGATATCCGCAAATACACCATTAACGATAAGGCTGAGTTTTGCAGGCATTATGTGAACCTCGAAAAATACAATTACGAGGGCCGCGAAATGATGCCCAAAAAACTGTCAGAAGTGATTACCAAATACGGTAAAGATTCTGCCGATCGGTATGGTATACTGCCATGGTACATACAAGATATGATGGCCAAACTCACCGATGCCATGAAGAACAAACATAAAACCCAGATTCTCTTTCTTGCCGGCGACCTGGGCCACTACATTGGCGATGCCCACATGCCCCTGCATACTACAGTAAACCACGATGGGCAATCTACCGGACAGAATGGCATACACTCGTTTTGGGAATGCCAGTTGCCCGAATTATTTGGCAAAGACTACAACCTATACTGCGGCGAGGCGCACTATATCAAAGACATAGAAAAAGCTGTGTGGGACATACTCGATACCAGTTTTCTGCTCTCGGAGAAAATGCTGACCATTGAAAAAAAACTCAAAGACCAGAACCCCTTAGACAAACAATATGAATTAGGCACCGACGGCAAACCAAAGAAAAATGACTTTGGGCAGCAGATCCATTCTTATGAGTATGCACATATATACCACGAACTGCTGCAGGGCATGGTAGAACGCCAGATGAGATCTGCGCTGATGTACACTGCCGATTTCTGGTACACTGCGTGGGTAAACGCCGGCAAGCCTGACCTCAGCAGCATGGACCCTGACTACCTGGATGCACGTAACAAACCCTTTTACAAAGAAGACTTAAAAGCCTGGAAAAAAGGTAAGGTAAAAGGCTGTGCATCAGAAAGAGACTATCCGGTAATGAAGGGGCACTAAGAGTCTGGCTTTATCCACGCTCAGCCTATGCAGCGATTCGCAATGACCAGCGGCCAGATTAGGACGTGGTGTACAAGCCAGATTTTGCAACTACATGCTCACACCCTTTCAGTACCCATACTTTTCTTTCCAGCACTTGCGCAGGTACTCCCGCTGCTTGGCCTCTGATGCATTATCCGCAGGGTCGTAAAGTTTAGTACCGGCCACCGCATCGGGCATAAACTCCTGCTCGGCAAAGTTGCCCTCAAAATCGTGGGCATACTGGTAGCCTTTGCCATAGTCCAGCTTTTTCATCAGCCCGGTAGGCGCATTGCGTATGTGAAGCGGCACCGGCAGGTCGCCGGTTCTGGCCACCAGTGCCTGCGCATTGTTTATGGCCATGTATGCAGCATTGCTTTTGGGCGAGGAAGCCAGGTATGTGGCTGTTTGTGATAGTATGATCCTGCACTCGGGATAGCCTATCATCTCTACCACCTGAAAACAACTCGTTGCCAGCAACAATGCATTCGGATTTGCATTGCCAATATCCTCGCTTGCCAGTATCACCATTCTGCGGGCAATAAACTTCGGATCTTCACCACCCTCTATCATACGGGCAAGATAATACACTGCGGCATTGGGGTCGCTGCCCCTGAGCGACTTTATAAATGCCGATATTATATCATAGTGCTGCTCCCCTGTTTTGTCATACAGCGCCATTTTCTTCTGCACTATATCCTGCACTATCTCGTTGGTAATGGCCTTGTCCTTGTCCGGCAGCGATGAAGCTACCAGTTCCAGCAGGTTCAGCAGCCTGCGGGCATCACCACCACTAAGCTGCATCAGTGCCTCCCACTCTGTAATATTGATGAGCTGGGCTGCCAGCCACTCATCTTTTACCATGGCCTGTTTTACCAGTGCCATAAGATGCTCTTCGTTCAGCGGTTTGAGTACGTATACCTGGCACCTGCTCAGCAATGCACCGATAACTTCAAACGATGGATTCTCGGTAGTAGCACCAATCAGCGTAATGATCCCTTTCTCCACAGCCCCCAGTAGGCTGTCCTGCTGAGCTTTGTTAAACCGGTGTATCTCATCTATAAAAAGCAAAGCGTGCCCTGCCTTGCGGGCCATTTCTATAACAGCCCTTACATCCTTCACGCCACTGTCAATGGCACTGAGTGTAAAAAATGGCATGTTCAATGACTGTGCTATGATCTGCGCAAGTGTTGTTTTGCCCACACCCGGCGGCCCCCAGAAAATGATGGAATGCGCCTTGCCACCACGCACTATTGACTCCAGCACTTTGCCGGGAGCCACCAGATGCTCCTGCCCTATAAAATCTTCCAATGCCGCCGGCCTAACCCGTTCGGCAAGTGGAGCATTCGACGCTGCCATAATTTTGTGATTTATTTCTAATGTAATTGCCTAAATTAGCTACATGTTTCGCAAAGTTTCATTATTCATATTGTTGTGCATTGCCACTGCTGCCTCAGCACAAAACAAAAACAACACTACCGCCAAATCTACAGAAAAGAAGGACGAACCTCAAATAGATTATAAGGAAATAGGTGCGCCGATGGCTCCGCTGCGCATGATGTTGTACAAGGATACGTCGAAAAATAAAAATAGTGCAGCCACACCGGCCAATGAGGAAAAAAGCAGCTCAAAAAAAAGAAGGCGCCGGCACAACGATTCTGAGGCACCCACTGGTGAATTCTCTGGAGTGCTTACCAATAAAGATGTAGACAACGGAGCCAACCTCTTTGTCATGCTCTTTAACCCTACCTGCTCACATTGCGAAGATGAGACAGCGCTGATAGAAAGAAATATTGGGTTCTTTAAAAATTCAAAGTTTCTGTTTCTGGCTACTCCGGTTATGAAGCCTTACCTGCCCGACTTTGTAAACATGATGCACATCACTGATTTCCCCGAATTCAGAATAGGCATTGACAGTTCGGGTTACCTCAACAACATGTTTTTATATCAGGCACTGCCGCAGATCAACATATATGATCACGACCGGAAACTACTGCGGATATTCACCGGCGAAGTAGCCATAGACACGCTCAAGAAATATATTGAATAAAGGGGGAAGGTGTATAAAAAACAGAGGGAACCCTAAACGTGAATACAAAAAGCTGATTTTTCAGGGAGACAATTTCACTGCAGCCCTTTTGGAGGGGCTGCTCAGGTATAATTTGGATAATTTAGTCAGATTCTGTCTGTAGAATCTATCAGGCATGCACCAACGGCATGATGTTCTTAGCCGCAGGATTTTTTTCGCCTGCCTTTGTTTTAATGAAAGTCTGAATCTTTCTCACATAGTCGAAATACCCCATCTCAAGGCGTATCCAGAAAATAGTGAAAATAGAAGCACTTATGCCAAAAACTGTATATGCTACAATTGGCTCTCCTACAATGTAAAAAACAATGGAAGCAAGCAGCATGAAAATACAGAAGATAACGATCAGCATAGGCCCTCCTGAATCCAACAGGCGCATCTTTGATGTAACCACAACTTTTGTCCTGCCTCCCGATTCATTGTTCATCTCCACACTGGTGATGGGCAGTGTCTTGATCTCCGTAACCTGCTCGGCATGCGGAATTATACTTATTTCTTTTTCCGAATCCATGATCTCAAAATCAAGGTCATGAATCTTCACATGGTTGCCGATAAGAGAATTTTTCAGGTCCTCCTTTCCCATCTGAAAGTGATACGTGCGTGTACGAGTAAAAAACATAAGCAACGTTTTAATTGGTGAACAATAATTTTACCAACATAAAGTTAATGGTTTCGTTAAGAAATCAAAAACTTATTTATAAAATTATTTATATCAAAAACCGTGCCAAGTTTGGTTAATTACTGATATGACTTTGGGAAAGTAGGCCTGTAGCTGTATTTGAAACTGAAGCCAGCCTTTGTTTTTGCCCACGCACCTACTTATTGCCTATAATGTGGAAATAATTTTCCACCATCTCCCTGTAGTATGGTTTTAACTGGGGAGGCACTGTTTTATACAGTTCAAGTAACTGCTTCTGGTCTGTTATATATTTCTGCAAAGCAGGTGGTACCGGCCTGCTGACCTCTTCAGCACTTTTAGAGCTTCGCTTATCATCCTGTTCCTGTTCCCTTAAAGACTTTTCCACCTCCAGCATTCTGGTTTCTATTTCCTTCTGGCGCAGCAGCAGCTCATTGGTAAGGCGCTTGTTCACCAGGTCGGTTTCAGTCTTGTCCATCTTCTGCTCTATCTCTCTTAGTTCTTTGCTGTTGCCCAATCCCTGGCTGTTGAGCAGGCTGGTAAGTTCCTGTATTTTTCTTCGCAGTGCTGCCTGCTGTTCGGCCAGCCTGGCTATCTGTTCAGAGTTGCCGCTCTCACTGCTCTCACCCTCCTTGCCCTGTGTATTGCCTGTTTTCCCCTGCCCATCGGCACCCTTGCCGCTTTTGCTGCCGCCGGGCTTCTGCATCTGCTCCATAGACTCGCCCAGTTTCTTCTGGCTGGTGATGATATCAGCCAACTGCTGGCCAGCACCCTTGCCTTTCTTCCCTGTCATTCCCCCCGGCTTCTTTCCAGGCTTAGAGCAGCTGCCTTCCCCACCTTCCTGTTTCGACTGGCTTTCCATCTGCATCAGGTTGGCCAGAATTTCATTAAGCATCAACGCCAGGTTGTTGGTGTGTGTCATCACGTATTGCTGAAACGTAACTGCCGCGGGCTGATTCCTGTTTTCCAGAGCATCCACAGCCTTCTTCATATTATATTCCAGCCCGGTTGTCTCACGGTTTACTATTGCAGGCAGCTTATTGATGCGTTTGCTCAGGGCAAACAAACTATCCCTGATCATGAAAGAATTATTGTGCAGCCGGTTCTGTATCTCCTGATTGGTGATGTAGGCCTTGCTTGTGTTAGATGTTTTACGCACACTTTCCATCAGGTCTTCCTGCTCAAAAGAGAGCCTCATCAGATTGGTTAGCAACTGCCTGGTAGACTTGATATCAATTTCAATCTGTTCCATATCCATGCCTCCAGCTTTCTTACGCAGCGATTTGGCCATTTGTTCCAGGTTCTGCGCTGCTTTATCCTGGCTTTTGCCCGCTTTGTCTTTTTTATCCTGGCTCAGTTCCTCTTCACTGTTCTGCATTTCCTTTTCTGCATCCTTGGCCTGCTGCTGTTCATTATCCAGTTTGCCATCCTGCTTGGTTTCTTTGGCAAGTTTCTGGGCCTCCTTCATATCATCCTTCATCGCCTTATCCAGCTCCTTCTTCAGTTCCTGCTGTTCTTTGCTGAGTTCCTTACTATCCTTTGGTGCATTCTCTTTGCCATCTTTTTTATCACCGGCCTTTTCGTCTTTTTTGTCTCCACTTTTCTGATCTCCATTTTTATCGCCCGCCTTTTTATCATCCTTGCTGTCACCGTTTTTCTTATCCCCTGTTTTGTCCTGTCCTTTCTGATCGTCCTTCTTGTCTCCGTTTTTCGAGCCGCTGTTCTTTTTGTCGTTCTGTTCTGATTTTTCTGTTTCTTTCTGTAGTGCCCTTTCCTTCCTGGCCAGGTCATCCATTTTATTGGCCATGTCTTCCATACGCATCTGCATTTCCATCTTCTTCATCAGCTCCTGCATACGCTCCATGTCCATCTTAAACAGTTTGTTTTCCTGTTCCAGTTGCTGCATAGACTCCATTGCTTCTTCCTTGTTCAGTTTCTGCATCAAATCCTGCAGTTTCTTCATTTGCTCTTCCAGTTCCTTGTTCAGCAGGTTATCCAGCTGCTTTTCCATTTCCTTTTGTTTCTCCTGCAGATTCTCACTGTATTTTTTCTGCTCGCTCTGTTGTACCTGCTCTTCAAAACGCTGTTTTATATTCTCCAGATTATTTTTCAGGTCCATCTGCCTGCGCATCATTTCTTCCAGCGATTCTTTCTGCTCCCAGTCCATGCTATGGTTCTGCAGCATCTTCGACTGCATACTCTTATAATCGTTCTGTAACTGCTGCGTCTTTTGAGCGCTGTTGCTGATACCCGAATTGATCTGTTTTGAATTTTCGTTGATGGCAGAATCCAGCTGTTTTTCGTTGTACATGAAGTAAGACATTACTTCACTCCTGGATGCCTTGCTCCCGTGCACGCCGTCATTGTCCCATGCCTCAATAAAATAGGAAACCTTTTGACCCGGCAGCAGGTTAAGGCTCTTGATATCAAAGTATTGCTGCAATGCAGAAAGTACGCCACCGCTGATTTTTACTGGAATGCTTTTGGTAAGTATTGCCTTGTTCCTGTCGCTCACTTCATAGTTGAATGTGACCCTGGTGATTCCATAATCATCTCCTGCTGTGCCAGTAACAAGCACCTGCTTGCCCGACACTGTATCCCTAAATTGCTGCACCTGCAGTACCGGGTACTGATCAGGTATTACCTGCACATTGTAGTGATAGCTGTCAGCTATACCCGCATTCCTGTTCTCCAAAGTAACCGTATACGAAGTATCATTCAAAAACCTGTACTGATAACCAAAAGCCGCACCGGATTTGTTCAGCGGGTTAGGAGTTCCGTTTCCAAAATGTATTGTTGCCCCGTCTGTGTGCTCCGTCACAAAAGTCCAGTTGACTGTTGTGCCTGCAGGCAGCGTCATATCGCTCAGGCTGGTGCGCACTTCGTTTTTCCTACCTGTATAGGAAGGGTAATTAACCTGCACTTTAAATTCTTTCAGTACAGGCCGCTGCACCACCCTTATTGTGTTATCGCCTGAGTAGAAGCCTGCTGCAAAAAACCGGAAGTGTATGGCATCAGTGATGTTCCGGAATGTATACTGAAAACAGTGGTTTTCCAATGGCTGCATGGGCAGGAGCTCACTCCCCATTTCTACTGATACTTCAGCAGGCAGTGCGCTACCCTTCATTTCAACAGTTACGGTAAAATCAGCATTACGCATAGCTACCAGCGTTGGGTTCTTAATTACCCACTGAAATGGGGCTGGCTTTTCAAACGGTTTGGTAGGTTGCAACAACCTCGAAGAACCCTCTTTGAAAACATTGGGTGCCGCCACAAGTATAAACACCAGCACGAGCAGCAATGGCAGCAAAAACGGCAGGTACTTCCTGTTCTTTGAAAGGTCAATAGCCTTGCCTATAGGCACCACTGATATCTGGCTGATTTTCTGGTTGATGCTCGCTTCAGCCAGTTCGCGGCTGGAGATTTGATCGTTTTGCCTTTTCAGCTGCAGTATATTCAGCAGGCGGTCGCTCACCTCCGGAAAATGCTGCCCAATGATCTCAGCAGCCCGCTCATGCGAAATTACTGTGCCCAGCCTGGCCATCTTGGTAAGCGGTATCATTACCCATGCCACTAGTGCAGTGATGCCCAGCGCTAAAAAAGCCGAAACAATAGTGATACGAGCCCATACAGGCAGGTACAGATAGTATTCGCCTACGCTTACAGTGAGAATGTAAAAAAGCATACAACTCAGAAACACAAGGCTGCCCCGTATTACCTTATTTGCATAGTATTTTCTAATAAATGCATCCAGCCTCTCTATCAGCCAATCGTAGTTGTTCATAGTAAATCAGGTATGCAATATAATTGATTTTTCAGTGTAAGAAAGGTTAAAATGAAGGGGAATTGACACTGAAAAGCACATTTAAAGACAATCACTTAAACAAAATTATTTTATTACATTTGATGCTATCCAATTATCTCTGTGAGACAAACCAATGGCTAACAACAACTTCAACAGCACTGGCCGGCTTGTTTTTAGGCAGCTTTTTCATTTTTGACTTTTCAGACGGTGCCAAATTGTTGTTTAAAAAGGTTACAACCAAAAAAGCGCCGGCCGCTCCAAAATCAACTGACAGCTCAACTCCCAAGATCAAACAGGATACAGTAAAAAAAGTTATAACCGACGTTACTGTTGCAGTTCAAGCCAGAAAGCTGTTTTATGAAATAGAATATGAGCCTGCAATAATAATTGATTCAATAATATCTGATTACCTTTCAGGCAATTCGCGGAACAGCTACTCCTTTGAACTGAACCCGAAAAAATCAGACACGCTGCGGGATGAGCTTCGGTACCGCAAATGGCTGACGGCCAACCTGCCCGATTCAGAACTCAACCAGCTGATGGTCAGCAATCAGTTGTTTATCAACAAAGATGCATACGACGAGTCCTGCCTCATGGTTACAGACTCCGGCAGTATAGACGATAAAAAATCACTGCCGGTTCTCTGGGATTATTATATCAGCTATTCGCTAAGATATTATAAGCCCATCACCCCCTACCATCTGCAGTCCGAAGTGCATCACAGGGTATGTTATTTCACCTCAAACAATGACTTCTTTACGGCCAATCCTCCGTTTCTGTTATGGGCATTATTGCTCGTTGTACAATTCGGGCTGTTCCCTTCGCTCACCCTGTCTGCCATAATAGTAATCTGAAATTTCAAGATCCGGTACCCCGATGTGTACAAAAGGAAAAAGAACAAATGGCTGATTGTTATTTATCCGCTGTTGTCAGCCCTTACCATATTTGTGCTTGTCTACGCTGCATTTTTTACTTTTTTCAACCCCAACTATCTCAGAAATGGCCTTTTTTATGTGCATCTCTCTGGTGCACTCATTGCGGGCAGCGTGTTGGCCGGACTTACAGGCACCTTTTGTTTTACTGGCTTCCTGCTGATTTCAGGCACCAGAAACCCCGACAAAACCGACGATAAGATTACAGATGATGAGATTGACCTGCTTAACGATATGAACCTGTTGTTTAACAACCTGCTTATCATCTCATCTCTGGTGTTGTGTATGATTGTACTCACTACGGGCTCACTGTATTCATCGGTGAGTAATCTTGAGTTCATAAAGAAGGTGCAGGAAGATATAGGGTACACTCCGTTTGGCTACTCTAATGTGCTGCTGGTAGCTACGCTATGCTCATTGCTGCTGCTTTTCTTTTTTGTTCCTGCAAAATTAAGGCTGATGACAATGGAGCAGAGAATTAAGAAAATAGACCCCGACGACAAACGCGTTGGCAAACCAGCAGACATAGTGGACATAGCCAAGAGCATATTTATCGTTGGCCTACCGGTTATTACCAGCATAGTACACTTCTTCATCACCACTTTCGCTAATAAGTAAGAGGGAAATAATTTAGAGAAAGTAAGCGGAATGGATTACCCGCTACCCTTGTATTTTTGGGCGATATCAATAGAATCTCTCCAACAAGCCTCGATCCCAAATTACGATTCCCTCAAAGGCGAATCAGGTTCATTCAAAAAGTGCTTGTAAACAAGTTTATCTGCCAAAGACGGGAAAAACTTATTGACCCAGACAGCCAGTTTACCCTGGCGTGTCATAACTATAGTACGCTTACGGTTCTCAATGCCAATGAGTATCCGCTGCGCACACTCTTCCGCACTCATCAGTTTGCTTTCATCCAGTGGTGTTTCAGCCTGTGCAGAGCCATCACTGCTGCGTGCCACATTACGTATATTGGAAGAAGTAAAACCCGGTGAAACCCACATAACGTGTACACCGGTATGCAACAGTTCTGTCCGCAATGCCTCCAGAAAACCCTGCAATGCAAACTTGGATGCAGAATACCCGGTGCGTGCAGGCAAGCCACGGTAGCCTGCAATAGATGATATACCAGCAATAACGCCCTTCCTGCTTCTAACGGAAGGCAATGCATATTTGGTACAGTAAACAGCACCCCAGAAATTAATATCCATCAGTTCCCTCAGCACAGAGAGGTTTACATCAGCAAACAGTGCACGCATACTAATGCCTGCATTGTTGATGAGTACATCCAGCCCACCCCATGCAGCCGTTACCGCTTCAATAAAATGCCGGCAGTCATCTTCTTTGCTTACATCAGCCTGCAGGCACAGCAGATTATCTGATGGTGTAAACATACCTTTCAGCTTGTCCAGGTTTCGGGCGCAAACAGCAACCCTGGCTCCTGATATCAGTGCTTCATCAACCAGAGCCTTTCCTATCCCGGATGAGCCTCCGGTAACCACTACCACTTTATTTGTAAAAAATGAATCCAATTCCGATGCTTTCAGTCAGAGGTTAAAGATACAGGTGTTGTGATAAAAACAAACAGCATTCCAATTGTTTCCCGGCAAATCAGGTAACTCATTTGTAATTCTTATTTACAAGATAATAATAAGGCTCAAAAAGATGGTGCCTGAAAATATTGGAACACGTATCCGGGAATATCCTGTGGTAGCCTGAATCTGGCTGCAAAACAATAGTTGTTCCGGCAGGCGCAAAGTTCACACTGTGCGTATATTCAGGCTGATCAAGATCCACCAGGTACTTTGTTATTTGGGTATACATTTTACGGCCCAGGTATTTCTCATATTTCCGCTGTGCTTTTCTCGTTGATCTGTTAAGCTGATTGTAAATATGGGTTATGTAATACCGTACTATAAAATTCTGCTTACGCATACTTCTTTTTGTAAACCCAAAAGGATCGTCGTTAATGTCCTTGAGCGTTTGTATGGTACCGGGCATTTCAGGCACCCAGTCTGCGGTGTTCACCACATTAAATCCCCACCCGCCCCGGGTAAGAAAATCATAATCATAGGCATAGGACAAATTGCCAGGCTTGGGTCCGGCGCTGCAGTATGTTTTAATAACAAGGTCATTAGGCAGTTTGCCATCCAGCATCTGGTAGCGAATATGCGAAGTTAGCAGAAAGGCCAATGCGCCACCCTGGCTGTGCCCCTCTATAAGAATCTGCCTGATGCCTTTTCCATACCAAAGCTTTATCTTTTCAGTGATATCCGGTATCAGGCAACTAATGCCTATAGCCCATCCCACATGAACGGAGGCCTTAGGTGTTCCGGCAAACTTATAGCTGAAAGGTTTTCCTGCCTCAATGTTCAGTTTCCCTTCAGCAGGGATCATAGCCGAATAAAAATTCTCCAGCAGGCTGGACACATCAGATGTAGTGCCACGCAGATTGATCGCTATAACCGTCTTGTCTTTATTCACCCAAAGCTCCCACTTATTCTTAAGCCCCATTTCAGGCGAAACATACACTTTATCAAAACCCATGGCCTTAGACAGATCGAGCTTGTATTTTTTGTCCACCTGCTGTGAGCAACGGTGCAGCACACCAATGTATTCATCTGCGTCAAATCCCGGCTTTAACGTCTGGCCAAAGGATAACACAGCGGTAAACAGCAGCATAAGCAGTCCGGAATAAAATACACGGGATTTAAATACCATATTCAAAATTATCGCTTTTCAGGAATATATACGCTGGAAACCCGCCTTCGCACAACTGCAATAATTATTGAGCATTATTGCTTTTCAAATAGTGCCTTCATTTTCTTATTGCTGTCCTTAAGTATATCTGCATCAGTTTCGGCGGCAATAACTTTCTGCAGCAGGGGCTTTATAATTGCAAGCCGGCCCTTTGCAGAGGCACTGACATCCTGTTGTTCAGATTTAAGATTTGAATTCAGGCCATCTGCCAGGCTGAACAAGATACTGTTAAATGCCGCCCGGTAGGTTCTCAATTCCTCAGTATTAATCAAATCAACAAGCACGTTGCAGCAAACTCGGAACGGCTCATCACCATTCACTTTCTTCAGGTAATTGTGCATTGCCGATGCGAGGTAATACCGCTTGTTTCCAAAAATATAGGGCACATATTTAGCGAAGAGCTGCGCATCTTCATCAGCTGCCCGCTTGCCTATCACTGACCAGACTGCATTTAACAAATTTGCCTTAGGGTCAGTTGATACCATTTCCTTAGCGAGCTGATATCCCGCCTGGCTGTCAATTTTGTATAGTGCCTCAAGGGCTGCTCCGGCTATTGAATAGGAGCTGTAGTGCACGCCTTGTATCATTAAGCCTCTGGCACCGTTTATTTTCCATTCTCCCAGAATTTCAAAAGCCTCAGTCCGTACAAGTTTGTCGCTGTCATACTTCGCCATAGAAATAATGTAGTCTGCCCACCTTGTCCTGTAGCTTTCGTTACTTGTATTTCTGACCTGGGAAAGTGCGTAACGCCTGATGGAGTGCAAATTATCGGCAAATGCAAGGTCCATTATTGCCTGAGCAACTGGTTCTGCCAAATGGCGGCCCGCAGCATTTACTGCAAACCGCTTGCTCACATAGTCATCCGTGTTAACAAACTGAGCTTTAAAATCCTCCAGCGTTTTACCATCCTTTAGTTCTCCAGGCAGCACATGGGTGTAATCAGGTACAACAACCGGTTTCACTCCGTTTTTGTACGGCACTTTAAACGACTGGCTTTTCTTACTGATATCCCAGTTAACTACTGTTTTCTGCGTACCATAAAATACGGCTGCCTTCAATGGGAGCCTGTACACAAAGCCGCTGTCAGATTGTGCCTGCGTTACTGTTACGGTCGTTACCTGCAAAGAATCATTGTTAGTATAACTGCATTTTAACACCGGGTGCCCGGCATGATAATACCATTCATTAAAAAACCAGTTCCAGTCCTGCCCGGTTGCCTCTTCAACTGCCATACGCCAGTTGTGCGCTTCGGCTGAATGGAGTGCATTTTTAGTCAGGTAAATATTCATTGCCTTGTTGAAAGCAGAATCCCCTGTGAGGCTGTTCAGATAACGGAGCACAGCACCACCCTTATTATAGGAAATCGGATCAAACACATCCTCCCGGCTGTCATAGTTAAACCGCACAAGCTGCGGATCGTTAATATTGGAATACCTGAGGTATCCCATCAGGTCGTTAAAAGCCAGTTCATCAGCCGATTCATTGCCGTACCTGAATCTTCGCCACAGTTGCTCTCCATAATTGGCAAAAGACTCGTTAACTGTAATATTGCTCCATGACTCGCAGGTTACATAATCACCAAACCATTGATGGAAGAGTTCATGGGCAACAACATCCTCAGAGTTTCTGTCTGCCACTTCACGTGGGTTCTGATTCATAAACTCGCCGAATAAAGTGGCAGAGGTATTTTCCATAGCACCGGAAACATAGTCGCGCACCACAATCTGGCTGTACTTATTCCAGGGATAAGGCACTCCGGTGCGCTGCGAAAAAAACTCCATCATTTCCCGTGTGTGGTTAAACATCAGGTATGCATAATGCTCAAACTCAGGCTCCACATAATAACTCACTTCCTTGTTCCTCCAGTGATTAACATCTGTCCTGAATTTTCCGATTGCAAACATTACTGCATATGCCTGAATCGGCATATCCATCTTCCAAAAATCGGTACGCAAACCTTTTACCACCGGCGACTTCTTAACCAGAGCACCATTGCTCAGTGTTACAAAACTGTCTGGCACTGTAAGTTCTATCTGGGTAGTAAACCGGGAGTTGGGTTTATCAATCGTAATCATCCAGTGTGAGTTGGACTCTGTTTCACCCTGTGTCCATATCTGAGCAGGCTTATGAGGTACTGCATGATCTGTATTGATAAAATACAGTCCGCGGTCGTCTCTTATTGCACCACTTCCACCCGATTGGTTTGCATATGGCATAGCAGTATACTTAAGGTATATTTCTGCATTTTCACCCGGCTTATATAACTGATTGAAGAATATTTTCAGCTTATCATTTTCATACACATAATTCAGTTGCAACTTTCCCTTTGTACCAACCAGCATCACACTATCCAGTTTCACCCCCTTGGCATCCAGCTCAACAGTATCTACCTGAAAATAGTAGGGTTGCATTATAATCCATTCCCTTACACCGGCTGTCTTCTGCAGCAAATCGAATGTGAGGGCAATGCGGATATTTTTTATCTCCCATACCCTTGGCGCAGACGGCTGATAGGGAGTGCTACCGGCAGGAGCCGTAATCTCCATCGTATCAAGTGTTACATACGATACTGAATCTTTGCGTGCCGTATCTTTTACAGTAGCATGGGCAAATGCCGAAGAACACACAAACAGCAGCAAAAAAAACAAAGCCCGGATCATTAGTATGGGTAATTAATTAAGTGAAACAGTAAATGTAAGATTAAAAATACTAACCCTATTCCCGCATAAAAGGGCATTTAAAAATGCAATGTCAGTAAAAAGCCTCCTCAAAATGCACAATTTCATTTACCCCCTCTCTGTCCAGAAGAATACTGATAATATCAAATCTCACATGTACATATTCCGGAAACTGAGCAACGAAATCTGCCGCTGCAATTCGTAGAAACTCCTGTTTCTTTCGGGTTACTGCTTCCTCAGGGTAGCTGAGTACTGATTTAGAGCGTGTCTTTACCTCAACTATAACCAATATATCATCTTTAAACGCTATAATATCTACCTCCTTCCTGCCGCTGCGCCAGTTCTTATGAAGTATATTATAACCTTTATTTAGCAAAAACTCTGCCCCTATTTGTTCGCCCTTTATACCAATTTTACTATGTTTGGACATTAAACGACAGCTAACGCAATGAAAAAATTAGTACTGGATTTTCCAATACAGTTGCACGAAGCAATAATAATAGGAAAAAATCACCGTTTTTTAGCAGCACCCAAAGAATTCAGCAATGTAGTTGTAACCGGGCTGGGTGGCAGCGGTATAGGAGGATCTATAGTTCAGAATTATGTTTTCGATAAACTCAAGATACCATTTATTGTAAACAAAGATTATTTTCTGCCAGCATTTGTAGGCAGAAAATCATTGGTTATTGTTTGTTCTTATTCTGGCAACACCGAAGAGACACTTATGGCTATGCGCCAGGCTATCCGTAAGCGCGCCACTGTTATTTGCATCACATCAGGCGGTGAAGTTGCTGCAATTGCCAACAGCAAAAAATTTGATTGCATTCTTGTTCCTGCTGGCATGCCACCACGCTCCTGCCTGGGTTATTCGCTGGTGCAGATTCTGTACGTACTGGCTCATTACGGACTGATTGGCAACCAGTTTGAGCGTGAGATAAAAGGTGCAATTAAAGCAATGAAGGCCAATGAGGAAAGCACGCAGAAAAAAGCAGCCGTAATTGCCAAAAAAATATTCGGCAAACTACCCATTATATACTCCACACCTGTTTTTGAAGGTGTTGCAGTCAGGTTTCGGCAGCAGATCAATGAAAATAGCAAAATGCTGGCATGGCACCATGTAATACCCGAAATGAACCATAACGAACTGGTAGGCTGGCGCGATAACGCTGATGACAAAGCGGTTATCATTCTTCGCAGCAAAGACGATTACAGCCGCTCACAGCTCAGAATGGAGATCAATAAGAAAGTGATAAAAAAATACACTTCAACTATTATTGAGATTGAGGCTGAAGGCAAAACATACTGGGAACAGGCATTTCATTTGATCCACCTTACAGACTGGGTATCGGTATTATTGGCCGACATGCGCGCACTTGATGCTACAGAAGTTAAGGTGATTGACTTTCTCAAAAAATCCCTGAGCAAAGAAGCAATAGCGTGAGTAACGGCATAAAGTTGCCACGCAATTATTATAGTTTCTGCTAAACTAACTTTGTCGGCTATTGATCAGCAAATGAGCCGCTCAATGTTGTTATTGCCGTAGTCATATGGCAAATACGCAAGTGAGGGTATCTGTTTGGTTATTATCAGGTTTGCTTTCTTTCTCACCCTGATTGTGCCAAGTTGGTCAGACAGTTCCAGTGCAGCCGCCCCATTTATTGTTACCGCATTTATTGCCTCTTCAGGGGTCATTTTCAACTGCGTACAGGCAATGGATAGCAACAGAGGCACATTGCCCGATGGACAGGACCCCGGGTTATAATCGGTAGCCAGGCACACTGGCAGGCCGGCATCAATTATCTTTCTTGCAGGCTGGTAGTGCATGCCCAGAAAGAAAGCTGCACCCGGCAGCAATACGGGCATTGTATTACTTCCTTTCAGTGCTGCTATTTCTTCATCACCCACGCACTCCAGATGATCTACACTTATTGCGCCGTGCTTCACTCCAGCCTGAACGCCGCCGGAGTAATGCAGCTGGTTGGCATGTATCTTAGGCTTAAGGCCGTATCGGGCACCTGCTTCCAGAATCCGCTCCGTATCAGCAACGCTAAAAAAACCCTCTTCACAAAAAACATCAATATAATCAGCAAGGCCCTCACCAGCAACAGCAGGCAGCATTTCATTTATAATCAGGTCTATGTAACCTGCCTTGTTTTGCCTGTACTCCATTGGGTATGCATGCGCTGCAAGAAACGAAGCTCTGACCGGAATAGTTACATTTTCTTTTAATTTCCTGATCACACGCAGCATCTTCAGTTCCCCCTCAAGGCACAACCCATACCCGCTCTTAATTTCAATAGCTCCGGTACCGGTTGCCATAACTTTGTATAACCGCTCCAACGACTGATCAAACAAGAACTGTTCATCCATTGCATTCAGGTGTTTGGCCGAATTCAAAATTCCGCCGCCATTTCGGGCTATCTCTTCGTAGCTCAGCCCTTTTATACGGTCAACAAATTCGCCATCTCTGGGTGCCGCAAAAACCAGATGCGTGTGACTATCCACCCATGCTGGAAGCACCATCCTGCCTGTTGCATCGATTGTTTCATCTGCATGCATTTCCGGCTTTGCATTCATGACTCCCATACTGTGAATAATCCCGTTTTCGGCAAGTAACCACGCATTTTGAATGCAGGGCAAATGCACCATATCGGCACCTGAGCGTCGTTCTATGGCGCTGTCCGCGTTTTCTGTATTACAAAGTGTTGAAATGTTATTGATGAGCAATCGCATTTAAAAACGAAAAATTAAAAATGAAGAATTAATTCAGCCAATCAAAGGTAATAGATATCATTGTTGAAATTTCTGTTACCTGCTGCCACTAAATAATCTGCAACTCGCAAAACCCGGAATTTTGATGAATCAGGAGCAAAAAAAAAGCCCCGACATTAATTGTCCGGGCAAACAGGGTGTTAAATATATCTGTTTAACTGCAGTGAGGTCTAAAAGGGGCCAAGCAGGGTAAGATGCTATTATACCCTCACAATGCCCGCAAGTTACTTGCGCTCACTCTCACCACCGAAATTAGTTGCTGAACGGTCAAAAAAGTTGCTGAACGGCAACAAATATTACCTAAAGTTAATAATAGACAATGCCATATGCCGCACTTTAAAAAAAGTAAGATTTCTCAATATAGCGCTGTCAACGTCAATAATGAGTCAATAATTTGTCAGCCACAAGATTAATTATTTCAATCAATTTGATGCTGCCCACATACCTTGATGCTAAACAATATTAACCAACAAAGGTCGGGGCTAATGCCTTGATTTTTTTTGTGCTACAACGGCATTGTTATGGTTGCTATGGTCCATAGGTGATTTCCATCACTATCGTTAATATCAGTTATACCAAAACTGATTTTCTTTCCTTGCATCAGGCTAAGTTGTTCAATGCGTTTTCTGATGTTATCTATTCCAAAAGACTCATGAAAAACCGCAGCATTTTCATCCTTTTTCTTAAGCCCAATGCCGTTATCTTTAACCTCTACTACAAGATTCCCTTCCTTCTCAAAAACATTTACGATAACTGTCCCGCCTTTCTTGGGCAAAAGGCCGTGTTTTATGGAATTCTCAACAAGGGGCTGTATCAGCAATGGCGGTATCATAAACTCAGACAGATCAATATGCTCGTCTGTATTTACCTTAAAATCGAGCTTTTCTTCAAACCGGAGTTTCTCCAGCAGCAGATAGTTTCGAACCAGATTCAGTTCCCTGTTCAGGGGTATCAGTTCTTTGGAGACATTGTACATATTTTGCCTGATGAGGTCTGAAAATATGTGCAGATATTCATTAGCAGCCAGTTTATCATTAGCGTTAAAAAGGCTTTGAACATTGTTAAGCGTGTTAAAAATAAAATGCGGATTCATGAGCGCATTTAACGCTTTGTATTCTGATTTCACAAACTTCATTTCAGCTTCATGCTTTTTTCTATTAGCACCCAATACATATCTGATTCGAAGCCTGATTGCAAAGTAAGTGAGCCCTCCTGCCAGCAGCACACAGGCCAATATAAACCACCATGTGGCCCAATAAGGGCGCTGAATATGAAGCCGGAAAGAAATGGGCTCCGACCATTGGCTTGAAATTGTTCTTGCACGTACTTTAACTATGTAGTTACCAAAACGGGCATTTTCGATACTGAACCCCTCTAATTTCAGCTCACGCCATTTGGCTGTTTCATCTTTGCCTTTAACTATTGAATATTCATAAACAACAGCCCTTCCGCTGAATGAACGCGTTGCAAACGAAACAAAAATATGGCGCGACGCTTCGTAACTCAATTCTACTTCCCTGGTTATCCGGTACTGATTATTACTTACTGTTTTCAGGAAAGTAAAATGAAGTTCGGGAGGCTCAGGCCTTATCAGCAATTTTGCAATATCAATCGAAGTTATTGAGTGGTTTTTATAGAAATGGCAATTGATTCCATCAGAGGAAATCCCTTCTGCATCCAGGGGAATAAATGGATTTTCAATTGTTGATATACTATACTTCGGTACATTATCAGATGGATACAGTGTTAGTATCCGGTAAAGGTTGTTGGTGCTGATAAGAATATGGCATGAATCAAGCCTAAAAAACCTAAACCAGACACAGTTCTGAGGCTTAACTGAATCAATAGCAATCCGGTCGGAAAAGTTGTTGCAGATAACAAAGTTATTATTGTGTGTAATGCCCAGCAGGTAGCTGCCAAAAACCGCCATAGTCTTAAATGCCAGATTGCCAAATTGCTTCTGCACAGAACACTTGCCGTCTTTTATCATATACACGCTCCTGATTGTTGAAAAAAGGAGGTGTTCATTCTCATCAAGTGTGATACCAAAAATCCTTGATCTGTCAGTTGAGTCCGGGGAATAATAACGCCTTCTGATATTTTCATCATTGCGTAAAGGATTATCCTCAACGACCACGTCTACAATAGATTTAATAAACAGTTCCTTTTTCGCAGCTATGAGTGTCTTTGGCATCAGAATATACTTAAATAACCCATTATAACTGACAATCGTTTTATTGCTGCCTTCAATATCATGAAGATGCAGGTAGTTATCGTTGTAAATGCTGAAATAATCGTAAACGCCACCTGTTTTCAAAATAGAATAACCGGCATCACCCGGATATTTGTATTCCTTTTTCCAGAATTTCGGATAGTCGAAGAGCAACCTTGCACTCCCGTTCTTGAAACTGTAAAGGCTATTATTCTGTAGCACAAAAAATCGGCTCGCCCTGTCTTCATAGCAGTATTTCACAGTACCGTCATATACGTTCTTATAAACCCTTGTGTTTAAAAATTCCTTTTTCAAGCAATACACACCGTTATTCAGTGTACTAAGCCAGTAATTTCCACTCACATCCTGCGTCATGGAAGTGACATTACAATCCTGCAATATTCTTATGGTATCATTGATATAAAGGCCGGCAGCAGTGGAATAAAAATAGTTTATGCCATCTGTGTAGTAAGAGTGTATTGTATTTCTCTCATAAAAACCAGGCGGTAGCCGCCTTAGCCTTGATAAATTATCAGCGTACACAAAGCTGCTGTCTACTAAATAATGTAAATTCTGTGACCTGAAACTGGTTAAAGGAGCCGCCAACTGATTTTTGCTTTCGCTGATTATTCTGTATGCGGTATCAAAAATCAGATTCCTTCCAATCCCAATCAGTTTAAATTGATCAGGTGCTATTTTAATTCCTAAAAAGAAAGTGTGCAGATTTTCCTTCCCAACAATTGGCTGAGTGTCATATATTGTACATTTATCGTGCTTGATATTTAAGAAAAAGGAACTGTGTACGAATCTGATGTTTACACTGCCGTCAGTGTTCAGGTACATACCAAAAATATGCGAAACTCTCGTTTTCAGATTCAGAAATGTATCAGTTGTTTTATTGTGAAAAACTCCATCCTGATAAAAACCTAGGTCTCCGTTATAGGTACCAAACCATAACCTTCCTTCATAATCCTCCTGAAAAAGAAATACTTCATTATCCGGCAAACCATCAAAGGTGGTAAACAACTCGAATTTTATCCCGTTGTACCTCGCCACGCCTTTATCGGTAGCAAACCACAGAAAACCTTTGCTGTCGCGGTACACAGAGTACACCGTATTGCTGGGCAACCCTTCCTCCATCGTATAGTGCATCATCGGGTAATCCTGCGCGCATGCAAACCCACATGCAAAAAACAGTACAGTCAGGGTTAGTATGATACGCCATCCGGATCTCATAAATAATTATGGCAATCTAAAAAATCAATAAGCCCCATATATCGTCTTCTGCTAACAGGTATTTCTGTTCCATCTTTCATAACCACTAAGCTATTACCGTCACTTACAACTTTCTTTATCTGCTGACAATTGATCAGGTAGGAACGATGAACCCTGTAAAATGAATCTCCGGGCATCATCTCTTCATATTGAGACAAAGGATTGCTCATTGTCATTTCCCTGTTCTTGCCGTTTTTGCAAAAAATAAATCTTGAGTAACTGCCCTGTGCCTCTATAAAATAAATGTCTCTGAAATCAACTGATTCAACTGCGTTCAGGTCCTTTAAGATAATCTTCTGATACTTTGACTTATTCTGCACCTGGTCTGCCAGTTCAGTATATGATGTGTTTTTGTTGTCTATTATCCTTTTGTGCCGTATTCTGTCTTTCAATTTCTGCACAGCAGTGCTGAGATCCTTAATACTAATGGGTTTAAGTATGTAGTCAATTGCATTTAGTCGAAAAGCCCTGATCGCATATTCTTCATAAGCAGTTACAAATATCACTTCAAAATCAAAAGGCGCAATTCGCTCCAAAAAATGAAAGGCGTTTTCGTTGGGCATTTCAATATCCAGAAAAATTGCGTCTGGCTTATGTATTGCAATAAGTTGCTCAGCTTCCATCGTGCTATTTGCTTCCCCCACTATTTGCAGGCCGGGATCAACAAATTCCAATAAAATATTTCTTAGGTTTGCACAGGCCTTTTTCTCATCGTCGACAATGAGTATTTGAATTTGTTTACTGTAGAGAGGCATATAATTTCATTTGGTTTTCGGGTCTAATATACCTAAAAAACCGGTAGCAGGCACTATTGATGTATGGTGTTGCCTTAGTCGAAATTTCCTGTGAACTTGCATTTCGTGTATCTTTGCATATGCAAACGGAAGTATTACAGAAAACAATCCCTGCAGAATTCTCTGACAATGCCAGAGTATGGGTATATCAAAGCAGCCGTGCCTTTATTGACAAAGAAGCGGTCGAAATAAAAGAACAATTGCTGCAGTTCTACAGCCAGTGGCAGTCTCATGGACAGCCGGTTAAAGGCTGGGCTGATTTGCTGTTCAGGCAATTCATTGTCGTTATGGCCGATGAAACAGAAGTTATGGTTGGTGGCTGCAGTACAGACAGTTCCGTCAGAGTTATCAAGAGCCTGGAGAGGCAGTACGACGTAAACTTCTTCGACCGGATGATGCTTACTTTTCTTGTAAAAAACAAGGCTGAGATGCTGCCTTTCGGACAGGTACAATACGCAATCGGGAGGGGGTTCATTGACCAGAATACGCCTGTGTTCAATAACGTAGTTCTCAATAAGAAAGAACTGCTGAACAACTGGCTTGTGCCGGCAGGCGAAAGCTGGCTGAAAGGCAAAGTGGCCTTCTAGGCACCCGTTAAGTCATCTATAATAACGAAGCACCGGTTATCCGGCGCTTCACTGATTTTTGAAACGTGCCTGAAGTGGCTGTTATAAAAGGCTTTGGGCTGTTATCTGATCACTTTGCACTTCCTGCGCAGCAACCCCTTATCTATCCACTCATTCAATCGCCGGGTGGAACTGTTTTTTTCATTGCTAAGCCCACAGTCACATAACTCCCTGATAGGATTTTTGTCAACTATCATCTTGTACAGTTCATCTGCCGATGGTGGTGTTTTCAACTGGGCATACTCGTTATAGGTGAGCTTAATAAAAGCAGTATTGGTACTTATCCCTTTCTTATCCAGGTAATAGCCCTTGTGTAAAGACACGGGAAGCAAACCTGATGGTGTGCTTCCCGTATTAATGTCAGAAGGGCCAGGATAAGACTCAACTGCGCTTCTGTCTTTTGACAGCACTACAGGAACCAGATTCCTGTATGCCGGTTTTGCCTTATAAACAATTACATGTGGCAATGCTTCAACTCCTTGCTGCTGTGCCGAAACTGTAACGGCAATCACCAAAAGGCCCGCACACAAGGTTACCGCCATTTTCCTCATCTGGATATAACGATTTTCTTAGTAACCGACTCTGCTCCTGAATGCAGCTGCACGAAATACATTCCTGCCGCCAGTTCTGCAACAGGTACAGTAACCAGTGCCTCGCCCGAACTTACGTTTTGATTTATCAACATACGGCCACTGATATCAGTAACAGAAACCGAACTAATGTCAGCACCCATCAGGTCAATGTTCAGCTGGTCACTGGCCGGATTCGGATATACATTTATCCTTTCAGCTACATCAGACAAAGGCATTACATCGGCCCCAGCCAGAATGTAGAATGGCACGGGGTTCTGAAACCTGTCAGCACCTGTTGTAACAGCTCCCGTACCGCCAGGCAAATGCTGGATAGCTAAAACATAAGTGCCACCAGGTGCTGTAACTGCAGGGGTTGAAAAATTAAAGGTACCGATGCCTGATGATGCAATAAACTGTCCGGTAAGCACCTGAATAGTATAAGGCACCCCTGTAAAACAGTTGACCAATATAGCCTGTACGGAACCACTGAAATTACCTGTGCTTAAATTCCCTATTTTAGTGTTGGGTATTGACAGAGAACCGCCGCGCGAAATAACGTGGCTTGACAAATGCAGGGAGTCATACAAAAAGATGTTCTGCGAATACAATACTTCCATCTGATTGTAATTAATGAAATTGCCATTATCCCCTACTGGCACCCATGTACTAGATCCGGTAGGACGGTAAAATATCCTATAACTATAAACGCCGGGCATACCATTCTGGCCAGGCACCATGCCTGTCATGCCACCGCTTGAAAAGGTAAGGACAGCGCTGCTGTCACCAGAATTGATGTGCTGGCCGGTAACTGTACTAACTGTTCCGATCTGGACGTTTGATGAATTGAATACCTGTGCACAGAAATCACCGTTATAGGCGGCTGTAGTTCCGTTAAGTATCTTGGTAACAATTGAAAAACCGGCTGCATACTGCATAGGAGAACTTGTTGTGCAGTCAAGGTGCGCCAGCAGTTTAATGTTGTCTGAAGACGTTGGATAAGTATCAGGCATAATCCCGATAATAATATTCTGGTTGGAGTTAAAATTACCACCACCACCGCCAGCGCCCAGGGCTGCAGGGTTTACATTGTTAACAGAGTAGTATCCGTCTGAGGCACCTCCCCATCCAAAGTTAAAGTGCATGTTGCTGGTAGCGTCATATCCGTCGCAAACCCAGGCGTGCCCGCCAGAGGCACCACGGCCTGAATAATACATTGGGCGGCCGGCATCCAATTCCGTTTTCAGGTAATTGATCCAGGTTGCATAAGCAATGGCAGGAAGCCCTGCTGGTGTAGCATCCCTCGAAAGGCCTTTCAATGTAGGCTTGTAATGGAAGTAGGCTTTCAAAGCATATTCTGCACAGTTAGTGATCGGCGACCAGTCAAATGTTGAATAGGCTCCGCTGCCGGCTGCACTGTAGCCAAAATCCATATTAACACCCACACCTGCATGGTACATCAATGTGGCAATATTGATGTTGTTGCTGGTGATGGTATTGGGCATTCCACTCCAGCCATATACTGTATTGCCAAAGTCAGCAGATTGCACAGCAGGTGCATAGTTTGCTGCTGTATAAGAGTGCGAACCTGTACCAACCGTTGGCCAGTTCCAGAATTTCATGATCTGCGCCATAGCAGTAGCTACGCATCCGGTATACGCTTTGGTAGCCCCGGAACCCGGGTCTTTCCAGTTGTACGGTGCATCCTGATTCCATTTTGTGGTTATAAGCGGAGTTACTACGGTTGTTTTTGCACCGGCACGTGTAACCGGCTTCATATACTGTGCCCAGCTTTCGGCAACGCCTTCCTGAAAAGGTGCGTTATTAGCTACAACATAAGAAATCTGCTTCTGGTATCCGTCTATCCAGTCCTGTGCTGCCGGGGCTACATTGTTTACATCAAACAAACCCTCGTTTGAATAAGACAGAATGGGCGTATACAGGTCGTCACCGGAAACCATTACGTAACCATTACCGTTAACAATATTGAATACATAGTAATCATTGATTGCCTGCCCCTGGATATTATCAGTGGCAACATACACCTTGCTTAAGTCATTAGCATTTCTAACCCCCGGTACCCCCATAGAAATTAGAAAGTTACTGCCCACCGTTTTTGCCGTATTCTCATCAACAGGCTTGGCATAAGATGCCGCTCCGGTAAAAAGTGAAACTACCAGTGCGACACGAATCGTCATTAACTTCCTCATGATCTTGATTTTAAATTTTATTTTTCGGTTTTAGTAAAAGTTGTAACAAATCAATACAGAAAACTGCATTATGCAAACATAACCCTTAAGCTTGATACAACAAAAAATATGCCATAGATTTATTTACCCACAAATCTGATTAAAACCACCCATAAATAGATTATATGATTATAAAAACAGTTTGAATCCGCCCCAGCATTTGCCCCACTTGCAGATCTCATAATTCCTTGCCATCTCCGAAAATTCTCTTAACATTGATCCTGCAATAATGAAACTGCAATCTCTGTGCCAGAATCACAGTAGGCAGAGCGAATTAGCTACCCCAACCCTATTACCTGATGCATGGCAGGTATCTCCACATCTTTAAACCCCTTTTTCATCAGTTTATCCCTGAATTCCTGCTGCGACTCGTAGGAGCCATGAACCAGTATTAACTTGCTGACCAGGCTGGCATCCTGACAACTCAGCCACTGCATCAGGTCGTGGTAGTCGCCGTGGGCACTCATTGTTTCTATTACGCCTACCTCGGCATGAACTGTATGCTGCTCGCCGTATATGGTCACCTGCTTATCGCCCGCCCTGAGCTTACCCCCCAGTGAGTGCGGCTCACAATAGCCCACCATCAGTATAGTATTTCTCGAATGGCCTATGTTATGTGCTATATGGTGCTTCACCCTGCCCGCTTCCGCCATACCCGATGCCGATATGATCACACACGGGTCTTTCGATGAATTCAGCTTCATAGACTCTTCTGCTGTTTTCAGGTAATGAAGCCCCTCAAATGCAAATACATCTTCGTCTTGCTGAAGCAACGCCTGCACATCTTTATTAAACGATTCGGGATGGTGCTTGGCAAACTGGGTCACTAATATAGACAGCGGGCTGTCTACATAATAATTCAGTTTTGGCAGCCTGTGTTCTGTTTCCAGCCTGTTCAGCAGGTACAGTATCTCCTGAGTACGCCCTACACTGAATGCCGGAATGATGAGCTTGCCCTTTTTGCTCAGGCAGGTATGTTCTACATACTCCAGCAGCCTGTCGGCAGATGGGGTTACCACATCATGCAGCCGGTTGCCGTAGGTTGATTCAAGTATAATACTATCTGCCTGCGGAAACGGCTCCGGGGGCCTTAGTATCAGGTCGTTGTACCTGCCCACATCACCGCTGAATGTGAGCCGTGTTGTTGTTCCTTCTTCCTTGATCTTTAAGTTTACTGCTGCACTGCCTATAATGTGGCCACAGTCGGTATACATCAGCTCCACTTCCTGGCATAATTTCATTGGCTGGTTGTAAGGCAGCGTCATAAACAACGGAAACACATCTCTTGCATCCTCCTCGGTATACAAAGCCTGCACCACTGCCCTGCCTTGCTTTTGCCGCATTTTATTGATATGCTGTACATCCGATTCCTGTATCCGTGCCGAATCAAGCAGCAAAATCTTTGCCAGCTCCATGGTTTGCGGCGTGCAGAATATGGGGCCGCTGTAGCCATCTTTTACCAGCTTGGGCAGCAGCCCTATGTGGTCAATATGCGCATGCGAAAGGATCACATAGTGCAACTCAGCCGGAGCAAATCCCCAGCTACTGTTCAGTTCCAGGGTCTCCTTGCCCATCCCCTGAAACATGCCACAATCCAGAAGGATTTTTATATCCGGGTTGATGTGCAGCAGGTGCTTTGACCCAGTAACTGTTCTGGCTGCGCCATGAAACGCTATTTTCATCTGAAACTCTTTTGCCTGGTAAACTGATTTTGATAAAAGTAAGTAATAATAAGGCATCAAAATACACTCAGGCAACCATTTGTAACAAAAATAGCCCCCGGGGGTTCCGGAGGCTATTCAGTATTTAATGGTTCTTATTTCTTCGCAGCGCTTTTCAGCACCGCCTCATTAACTTTCAGCGGGTAATCTTTGCGCATCTTTTCATTCCATTGTTTTTCCAGATAGTCCTGGTATTCAGCTACTACATAGCCCCTCGCCTCATCCAGCGATTTTTGGCTTTGTCCGGCGAACACCTCTTTTGCCACTACCACAGTGTAGGTTCCGTTCGGGTTGGCAATCACCTTCATTTTATCTTTCTGCAGCTCGGCAAGTGTTGCATCTTTAAAATGAGAGAACTCATAATGGCCCCTCTGCACCGTTACACCATCAGGATGGTTGCCATTGTTTATTTCTTTCACAATTGCCTCATCTGTTGCATTGCCCTTCAGCATAGCCAGGCCGGTATCAAACAAACCCTTGGTTTTGAATTTATACACACCACCGGCAAAGCCTGCATCCCACATATACTTGGCTTTATGTGCCTCGTAAAAGGAAGCCAGCCCTACCGAATCGTGTGCAGCCTTGCTCCATACATTGCGGTCCATCAGTTCAAACAGCATAATACCATCGCGGTATTCCTGCATCAGGTGCTTAAAGTCAGGGTGTTCGTCTACCAGCTTGTGCTCTTCAAAATCATTTACTACGTTATTTACATACAGCTTGTAGGCATCGCCTATCACAGTTGCTTTAGGCCCGTTCAGTTTTCCATGTGTCAGTTTTTCTACAAACGTTGCAAAATCGCTTTGTGTATAGTTCTTGCCCGCCAGCACAAATATGGGGCTGTTCATGCCTTTATAGTCATCAGCACTGATGGTTTTAGCATTCTTGCCGGTATCAGGTACTGTGCTGATAATCTTGTCGGCCAGTGCCTTGTAAGCAGCAGGGTACTCTTTAAAGCCGTTCTTCTCCTTAATCTTGTTAAAGAAATACTCCTTGGCATACTGCGCACGCGAGTCGTTTTCTACTTTATGCTTGATCTGTGGCATCACTGTATCAAAAGGCTGCAGCGGTGTTTTAGATATCAGCTTTATGATGTGAAAACCATATTCAGTCTTTACCGGCTCAGATATATCACCCGGCTTTTTCAGCGCAAATGCAGCATTTTCAAACTCCATCACCATGCGGCCGGCACCAAATGGCTTCAGCACACCACTGTCTTTTACAGAATACTGGTCATCAGAATATTTCATTACCAGCTCAGAGAAAGAGGCTCCGTTCTTCAACATAGCCACTACGCTGTCTGCACGCTTGCGGACAGCTATTACACCCTCTTCGCCCTTAGCCTTTGATGTCTGTATCATTATCTGCGCCACCTTTACCGTTCCGCGGTCAGGGTGCCTGTCCAGCACTTTCACTATGTGGTAACCAAACTGTGTTTTAAACGGCTTGGATATTTTGCCAACGGGTGTTGAATACGCAGCATTTTCAAACGCATATATGTACTGCAGCGAGGTAAAATAACCAAGTTCTCCGCCGCGGTCTTTCGACCCCTTGTCATCTGAGCATTCTTTCGCCATTGACTCAAAATCACTTTTCTTACTGTCTATCACACGGTATATACTATCTATTTTCTTCCACGCTGCCATAGTGTCTGTTCCCGGCGCACAGCTTACCAATATGTGTGCGACCTTCACATCTTCCTTCATCCTGTCGTAAGCTTCACGTATCAGCTTGTTGATGGCTGCCTCATCAGTCAGGTAATTTTTAGCCAGCTGTTTGCGGTAATTATCCAGCTCCTTGCCAATAGACTCCACAGTGTCCAGCTTCTGCTTATCTGCTTCCGCTACCTTCATTCTGAAGAGTGCATACAGGTCCAGGTAACTCCTCAGCGCGGTGTCAGACATGTCTGGCTTTTTGTTGATACTGTTCTTCTTGTATACCCTTAAAAATTCTTCCTTGGTTACAGAGTGAGGCCCATAAGTAAACAAAACCTGTGCATAAGACACGCCCAGGCTCAGGCAGGTAATAATACCGGTAAATAAAAGTTTTCGCATTGTCATTCTATTTTTAGGATTTCGTTTTGTTCATTTTTTTTGCTTTGGCTTCAAGCATATCTATCAGGCCACCCAGGTTGGTGTGGTCAATACGCTTGCCCCTTATAATCTTTTTCTCATCCAGCAGGTAAATAGTTGGCGTGCTATACACATCATACTTTCCCCTCCAGTCGCCTATATGGTCATGATCCCATGTATTGGTCCACTCCTCCAGTTTGTTTTTTGTAATAAAATCAATGATTGACTTGTCTTCACCTTCTGTTGCCACAGTAAACACTTTTACCCCTTTAGATTTTAGTTCCTTCCTGTACAGTGAGTCCAGCGAGGGCAGCTCGTGCTGGCAATGGCCACAGCTGGGCGAGTAAAACACCAGTAGTGTATACTTTGCCTTCAGGCCATACAGGCTCTCCAGGCCTTTGCTCACCACATTAGGCACCTTGACCTCGGGTGCTATGTTACCAATAACGTTAGGTGCAATTTTCTGTGCCCTGTCCATGTACTTGGTCAGTTCATCGTTGGTTAGCCAGAACGCATCGCCCTTCATGTAGTAGTTCTCCACCAGGTACACAAACACCTCGTCCATGCCCATCACCTTGCTGTTCTCTACATTTCTGGTAAGCCACCAGAGCGTGTACTTAAAGATATCTTTAGTACCATGGCTCTTTTTCAACAGCACATCGGCCTCTTTCTCCACACTGTCGGGCCATGGCAGCACCAGCTTATTGAAATACTCATCCAGCTTGGCATCATAAATGGGGGCATGTATCAGGCGGTCATCCTGAAAATCAAAGCCATCCCAGAAGTGCGATTTGTAATAATTGTATGCAAACGTAGAATCGCGGGTTACACCGTCTGGCAGAAAATGATCACCATCCGGTACCTGAGGTGTAGATAAAGCATTAAATATAGATGCCAGCAATGTGTTCGGATGTTCTTTGGCATAAGCCTTACGGTAATTAGTTAACTCTTTGGATGCTGTAACGCCTTTCTTCCTTACCTCCATCGAGTCTGCATGCGTCTTTGCTTCTTTGAGCTCCTTCTGCAGGTCCTGCTGTTTCTTGCCGTAAGTACCCAGAAAATCAACATACTGCTGAAACCTTTCATTTTCGGGCGAATTCTTAAATTTCACACCTTCTGGCAGTTTGCTAAGATCAGCACTCACGGTCATATCGTCGCCGGCATTCAGCAGAAACTCAAAATAGGTCTTTCTGTCGCCCAGCAGGATCATATATATACCGCCATTAAAACTGCTGTCCGCACTTTTAAATTCAGCATTTCCGTTTTTGTCAAATCTAGCCGAGTCTCTTTTGTAAATAGAAGGTAAAGGTTTTCCATAATAATGAACCAGGTACACTACCGAATCTTTGACTCCCGGTATCTTAAGATGGATTTTGTAGCCGCCACGCGCAAATGAAGTATTCACCATACCAGATAATACCAGAATGGCCACTAATAAGATTCGGTTCATAATTTTTTTGTTGATTCCCCCTTTAAGACGGAATAAAAACGCTTTATGTTGGTATTAAAAATCAAAAATAAACCATAAAATCGGTGTATCCCAATTGATTTAAGCAAACAACACTTTATAACACATTTTTTACATATTGAAAATGAAATAAAATGTCAGCTTACTATTAGCAGTAAAAAATGAAACACATGCTCTTTAGAACCAATAAAAAAGGGGAACCAATTATGATGCCCTTTTTACATTATTTAAAATCTCTTATTGTCCTGTCCTTGCACTAGCATTTTTCTCTTTGTTCTTTGCTTTCTTTTCCAGCATTTCAATCACACTGGCAATATTAGCATGGTCAAGCCTTTTGCCTCTGATGATTTTCTTCTCATCCAGCAGGTAAATAGTTGGTGTGCTATACACATCATACTTGTTGTGGTAATCACTCGTATGCCCCGGGTCTGATGTATTGATCCAGCTATCTATCTTATACTTGGTAATGAAATCAGTGATCGCTTTTTCTTCGCCCTCAGTTGCTACCGTAAACATTTTCACGCCTTTTGCTTTCAGCACATTTTCATACAGCGAATCGAGGCTCGGCATTTCATGCTGGCAGTGGCCGCAGGTAGGCGAGTAAAACACAACTACTGTGTACTTTGCTTTTGTGTTCAGCAGGCTCTCCTCCTTCTTGGTAACAATATTAGGCAACTTTATTTCAGGCGCAATATTGCCAATCACGTTTGGCGCTATTTTCTGCGCACGGTCCAGGTACTTGGTCAGTTCGTCATTTGTCAGCCAGAACGCATCTCCTTTCATGTAGTAGTTCTCCACCAGGTACACAAACACCTCGTCCATACCCATCACCTTGCTGTTCTCTACATTGTGCGTTAGCCACCACAGCGTATAGTGGAACATATCCCTGGTGCCCTTGGTTTTCTTCAGCAGAATATCGCATTCTTTTTCCATGCTGTCTGGCCATGGCACTACCAGTTTGGTCATAAATTCTTCAATCCTCGAGTCGTACAGGGGCGTGTAGATCAGCCTGTCGTCGCGAAAATCAAATCCATCCCAGTAGTGTGCTTTATAGTAGCGGTATGCATACGTCGAGTCTTTTGTTTTACCGTCCTCCAGGTAGTGCACGCCTTCTGGTATTTCGGGTGTTTCCATTGCGTTAAACACAGCCGACAGCAATGTGCCCGGATGAGATTTTGCATATTCACGCCTGTACTCTGTAAGCTTCTTTGATGAGGCTACCGACTTCTTGCGGATCACGTCTGTATCAGACGCTGTCTTTGCTTTTTTTATTTCTTCTTTCAGTTTGTCCTGTTCAGCACTGAATCCTTTCAGGTAATCTACATATCCCTGAAAACGCTCATTTTCGGGTGAGTTCCTGAATTTCACACCATCAGGCAGTTTGCTTTTTGTTGCCGTGATGCCTATGTCATCACCACGGTTCAGCAGAAATTCAAAATTGGTACGCTCTTTATCGCCTATAAGTATAATATAAATGCCACCGCAGAAAGTTGAATCGGTGCTGGTAAAGGTCACATTGCCGTTATGGTCAAGTTTGGCCGAATCGGTGATGAAAATGGTAGGGCGCCCTTTACCATAATAATGTACCAGGTACACCAGTGAATCTTTTACATCCGTCATCTTTAACTGGACCTTGTAGGCCTGACGTGCTGCTGACAACTCAACCATGCCGATAAGGAGCAACATGGTAATTAGTGCGATTTTTCTCATATGCAATTTAGATTTTTTGAATAGTTCGGCTAAAAGACAGCCGCAATAAATATTGAGTTGGTTTAGAAAACCAAAAATAATTCATAAAACTGGTGTATACCATCCCTTTAAGCCTAATTTTGCTACTTATTATAAAAACTATAACAAAATTTTGTCCAGAAAAAAGAAAAAGTGGCAGCCCATTACAAATATTACAATGGAATCTTATGCGGCCGAAGGAAAGAGTATTGTGCGGCTCGCAGAGGGTAAGGTACTATTCGTAGACAATGTGATTCCCGGTGACGTAATTGATGCCGTCATCATCAAAGACAAAAAATCATGGGCGCAGGGCAAACTGCTGAAACTGGTTACTCCCTCACCCCTGCGTGTCGAACCCTTCTGCCAGCACTTTGGCGTTTGCGGCGGCTGTAAATGGCAGATGCTCCCCTACCCGCAGCAGATTCAGTACAAGCAACAGCAGGTGCTCGATCAGCTCACCCGCATAGGGCATCTGGAACTGCCTGAAATGGAGCCTATAATAGGCAGCCCTCACCAGCAGTATTACCGCAATAAACTGGAGTTCACTTTTTCTACTCACAGATACCTGACCTTTGAACAGATTGCCGACCGGACGGAGAAAATAGCTCCTGTGCCCGCGCTTGGTTTTCATGCTCCTGGCCTGTTCGATAAAGTCGTTGAGATTGAAGGCTGCTACCTGCAGCAAGAGCCTACCAATCAGCTGCTCACCGTATTGCGGGCATACACAGAAAAACACAACCTCCCCTACTACGATACCAAGGCGCAAACGGGCTGGCTGCGCAATGTGATTATCCGTGTAGCCAGCACCGGCGAGGTACTGGTAAACCTCATTATGCAGCATGAGCAGGAAGCGGCCCGAACAGCTTTGCTAGATCATATACTCGATCAGGTACCCGGCATCACTTCTCTCAACTACACCATCAACCCCAAGGTAAACGACACCATCTATGATCAGGAGGTAATTTGTTATCATGGCCGGGATTATATCGAAGAGAAACTGGAAAACTTCCGGTTCAAAATTTCACCTAAATCCTTCTTCCAGACAAATACTTACCAGGCCGAAGCACTTTATAGAGTTACCCGCGAATTTGCAGGCCTTACGGGCTCTGAGGTTTTGTATGACCTGTATTGCGGCACAGGTAGCATTGGTATATTCTGCTCCGCAGGCGCTAAGAAAGTGATAGGCATTGAAGTGGTGGAAGATGCCATTAAAGATGCACGCGTGAATGCAGCTCTCAACGGGCTGGATAACTGCATATTCTTTGCCGGCGATACCGAAAAAGTTTGTACTGATGATTTTTTTGCCGAGCATGGCCGCCCCGATGTAATCATCACTGACCCGCCCCGTGCCGGCATGACCGAAAAACTAATCAACCAACTGCTGAAGATCAGGGCACCTCGTGTTGTTTATGTAAGCTGCAACCCAGCCACCCAGGCCCGCGACCTGGCACTGTTAAACAGCACTTACAAAATCATGAGGCTACAGCCTGTTGATATGTTCCCACATACCCACCATATAGAGAATGTGGCTTTGCTGGAATTGAGGTAGAAAAAATAATTATTGAAAAGTTTCAGGGAGTCCGAAATGTTTGTTCAGCCCAACCATGTAAGCCATAGTATGTTCCTGAAATTGTTATACTGTCGCCTTTAGGGTAGTAGATTATGGCAGTAAGTTCAGCGAATGTACTTGAGGTTACACCGTTAGCATAATAGTATATTGAGTTAGCTACGGTGTCATACATAAAATAGTAGAACAATGTGTTTTCTGTTCCCAGTTTTGCATTAGATGGTAATTCGATAGTAGTTTCATTGAGGATAGAGAGCGCAAACGTATCAGTAAAAGTGTTGCTGAAAGGCGTGGACGTACCAAAACCCCAGCCATTGGTAGCACCATGAAACAAATAGTGCCATATTCTAACACCACCCATTTTGGATGTGAACCTCGTTGGCGAAGTATTTGAATCAGAATTCTGCTTTTTACAACCCCAAAAAAAGAGAGGGAAACCGACAATAAGTGTAATTAAGATATTTTTCATTATTGCTAAAGAAATAGAAATGCAAAATCTATGCCACAAAAGTTTGCAACAAAATAAAAACAACTTGACTTCTCATTTGTTAATTCCAATAATCCCCCTTTGCCTACCCCATATTTTAAGCTATTATTTTATATCTTTCCACTTTAAATAACTTACCAAACTGTTCAATATGAAGAAAACCATGTTTCCCGCCCTTATCGCGGGCATGATGCTGGCCTCTTTTGCTCCTGCCAAAGCTCAGACCGCCGAAGAAATTGTAAAAAAACACGTAGATGCCGTTGGAGGCCTGGATGCATGGAAAAAGATTACGTCCATGAAACTCAGTGGCAGTATGCATGCTGCCGGTGTTGAGTTTCCGGTCACCATCACAACCTTAAATGGAAAGGGCTACCGCATGGAGTTCTCAATCAACGGTATGGCCAACTACATGATCCTTACCCCAACCGAAGGATGGATGTATTTCCCGATACAGGGGCAAACAAAACCCGAACCAGCCACCCCAGAAATGGTAAAAGAAGAACAGGATCAGCTCGATGTTTCTATGGACCCGCTGATAGACTATGCAGCAAAGGGCAACACGGTATCATCGCTGGGTAAAGACCAGGTAGAAGGCACAGAATGCCACAAACTGAAAGTGGTACACAAAAATGGTAAAGAGGAAACCATGTACATTGATGCATCAAACTACTACTGCATCCGTGTTACGGAGAAAACCAAGGCAAACGGCAAAGAAATGGAATCCGTTTCCAATTTCAGCAACTACCAGAAACTGCCTGAAGGAATAACTTTCCCTATGTCTATTGACAGCGACGGCGGGCCAATTACACTGAAATCCGTTGAGGTAAACAAACCAATTGACGATAATACATTCAAACCAACCGAACCAAAAAAATAACAACCATTAATCAAAACAAACATGAAGAAGATATTTTTGTCAATATGCACGGCTGCCTTAACCATTACGGGTTCGCTCACCCTGAAAGCGCAAACTGTAGATGAGATCATTCAGAAGCACTACGATGCTGTGGGCGGAGTCGACAACTGGAAAAAAATAAACTCAGTAAAGCTGACAGCAACAAGTAACTCAGGCGGCGTGGAGGTTCCTATCACTCTGGCAATGCTGCAGGGCAAAGGTTTCAAAGTTGAGTTCACTTTTAATGGCATGACCGGCTACACCTTTATGACCGATAAGGCAGGATGGAATTACAGCCCGTTTGCCGGGCAAACAAAACCCGAAGCAATACCAGAAGAAGCAATTAAAGAAGCGCAGGATGCTATGGACATTCAGGGGCCGTTGTTTGACTATAAAACAAAAGGGCACAAAGTAACTTATCTGGGCAAAGATGATGTGGAAGGAACAGAGTGTTACAAACTGAAAGTTGTTTTTCCGAGCGGTAAAGAAGAAACAATTTTCATAGACACAAAAACATACTACCACATCAAATCAATTACCAAATCAAAAGCTAATGGTAAAGAAATGGAAGCTTCATCAGCCTTTGGTAATTTCCAGAAACTACCTGAAGGCATCGTATATCCAATGACAATGGAAAACGGCGGCAATCCGCTGACCATTAAAACGGTTGAGATCAACAAAGGTATTGATGAGAATTATTTCAAACTGCCGGAATCGAAAGAGCCAGAAATAAAGAAATAAATTATCAGTATGAGCACTGTGAGAATTGCTTGTTTGTTCGGAGCTATAATTGTTGCCTCTGTTAATATTGTTTTTTCGCAAACTGCCGACGAGATAATACAAAAACATGTTGCAGCTATAGGTGGTGAAGCAAACTGGAAGAAAATTCAATCTATCAAAAAGGTATGCACCCGCAACTCAAGAGGTAATGAACTTCCCGTAATAATTACAGTATTGCAGGGCAAAGGCTACAAATATGAGACTACCGTTAGCGGAATGACTTCCTACAGCATCATTACCGATAAAGAAGGCTGGTTTTACAACCCATCCCGCGGGCAGCAGAAACCTGATGTAATGACTGAAGAAAGTGTAAAACAGGCACAGAGTGTTCTCGATATACAAGGCCCGTTGATAGGTTATAAAGAAAAAGGCAAAAAAATCACTTACCTGGGTAAAGACGATGTGGAAGGCACTGAATGCTTTAAACTGAAGGTCTTATACCCTACAGGCAGGGAGGAAACTTATTTTATAGATGCGGCTGATTATTCCCTAGTTCGCATCGTTGCCAAAACAAAGGCCAACGGCCGAGAACAAACGCAGGCTACTACATACGGCAGCTACGAAAAATTGCCGGAGGGCATTACCATACCTATGTCAAGTGATAACGGAGGAGGAAGCGTCAATGTGAAAAGCGTTGTTATCAATGGTACAATAGATGAGAACACGTTCAAAATCCAGAATTAATTTTAATTTCTATTTCAAGATCAGCATTATGAAACAATTTTTCTTACTCCTGTTTTCTACTATGTTTGTCGGTAGCATGCAGGCGCAAACAAAAGTGAACTCATACACATTCGGCGCCCTTGAAGCAAGGTGGCTGGGACCGGGTACTATGAGTGGCAGGACCACTGCTATTGTGGGTGTAGTATCAGACAATAAGACCCTGTATATAGGCACTGCTGGTGGCGGTGTATGGAAGAGCACCAATGCTGGTGCATCTTTCAAGCCCATTTTCGACAAATACTGCATGAGTATTGGCGCTATTGCAGTTGATCAGGCAAATCCATCAACTGTTTTTGTAGGCACTGGCGAAAGCAATATGCGCAATACAGTTTCCATTGGAGATGGTTTGTATAAAAGTACAGATGCCGGAGACAACTGGGTAAAGGTTGGCCTGGACAGCACTGAGCATATTGCCAAGATCATCATTGACCCAAAAAACGCAAACACTATTTACGTAGCCGCACCGGGCCCATTATGGAGCGACAGCAAACACAGGGGGCTGTATAAATCAACCGATGGCGGTACTACATGGAATAAGATTCTTTACATCAACGAAAAAACCGGCTGTGCGGATATCGCAGTGGACCCCAATAACCCCGATATAATTTACGCAACCACCTGGGAATTCAGGCGCAAACCTTATTCATTCAGCTCTGGTGGCATGGGAAGCGGTATGTGGAAAAGCACAGATGGAGGCAAGAACTGGAGAGAACTGAAAAACGGCCTGCCGGTAAAACCATTCGGGCGTATTGCCCTGACGCTTGCACCAAGCGCACCACAAAACATGATTGCGATTGTGGAAGCAAAAGAAACCGGCTTGTACATTTCATCAGATGCCGGCGAAACATGGAAATCGCAAAGTGCCACCATGAATGTGGTATCACGCCCATTCTATTTTAGCTGCCTGGTTATTGACCCCAAAGACCCTAAAAGAGTTTACCGCCCAGGCTTCGGCTTCTCTTATTCTGATGACGGCGGCTACTCGTTCACTGATGCATCTTATGATGGTGGCTGGGTGCATAGCGATCATCATGCACTCTGGATCAATCCAAATTATACAAATCAAATGTACTTAGCTACTGATGGCGGTATCTATTATAGTCTGGATAGAGGAGCTACCTGGATGTTTGTATATAACTTGCCTGTAGGCCAGTTTTACCATGTGGCATGCGACAACAGCACTCCTTACCGCATGTACGGCGGGCTACAGGACAACGGCAGCTGGATGGCACCATCTGCTGCACCGGGTGGTGTAAACAACTCGAGCTGGCAGGATATGTATGGCGGAGATGGCTTCTGGGTGCAGCCCGACCCAACTGACAGCAACATTGCTTATGCCGAATCACAGGGTGGAAACATGGGCCGCATTGACCTGCGTACTTTCAAATCAGTAGACATTACACCTCAGGCAGGTAAAGACGAGGAGAAGCTGCGCTGGAACTGGAACACACCTATAGTTACTGGCCAGGCCAACGGGCGAAACCTCTACACAGCCGCACAGTACCTGTTTAAGTCAAAGAATCAGGGCCGTATCTGGCAGAGAATATCTCCCGACCTGACAACCAATGATAAAAAGAAACAACAACAGGAAGAGTCAGGAGGCCTGAGCGAAGACAATACTTCTGCAGAAAATCATTGCACCATATTTACCATTGCAGAATCGCCACTCGACGAAAACCTGATATGGGTAGGCACCGATGATGGTAACCTACAGGTAGTTACAGACGGCGGCAAATCATGGATCAACGTATCAAAAAACTACGAGGCAGCCGGCATCCCAGCACAAACATGGGTAAGCAGTATTGAACCTTCACGGTTTGACAAAAATACAGTCTACGTAACTTTTGACAACCACATGTACGGCGACATGAATACTTATGTTGCCAAATCAACTGACCTGGGCAAAACCTGGACCAGAATAAAAAGCGATGAATTCACTGGCTTTGCTCATAAAATAAAAGAGGACCTTGTTAACAAGGGCCTTTTGTTCCTGGGTACAGAGCGCGGCATGTTTGCTTCCAACGACGGTGGAGCCAGATGGTTTCGCATGAAAAACCACATCCCCGATTACGCAATGGTGCGCGATATCCAGATTCAGCCAAAAACGAATGACCTGGTAATTGCAACCCACGGCCGCGGCATCATGGTAGTTAATGATATAACGCCCATCAGAATGCTCACAAAAGATGTGGTTGACCAGGATGTTGTGCTGTTTGACAGCAAACCAATGGAAATAACCACGGGCAAATATGGCGGTGGTGGCTCACCGGTTAGCGGAGGCTGGTACGGAGGCAACCCCGATAATATTGCGCCAATAGAATACTACCTGAAAGAACGCGCAACCAAAGACGTAAAACTGGAGATATATGATGCCGAAGGCAAACTGGTTCAGTCCGTACCCGGCACTAAACGCAAAGGCGTAAATAAAGTGTATTGGAACCTCAGGTGGACACCGCCCAAAACAGCAACCGGAAGTACTAAAATGGACTACGGCGGGTTTATTGCACCAATGGTGTTGCCCGGCAACTATACTTTAAAACTGAAGGTTGGCGACAAAGAATATTCAAAACTTCTGAGCCTTGTACACGACAACAGCAACAAACTGTTTACTGTCGAGGATAGAAAAGAACAATACGATGTAGCAATGAGGCTGTACCATATGCACGAAGAGCTTTATGCACTGGTGAACAAGATCAATGCGGAGCAGAAAACAATAAAGGACAATATGGACTCCCTGACAAGGCCTCAGAATAAAAAACTGCTGAAAGAGTACAACACAAAACTGGAGGAACTCCGAAGCACACTGCTGGCTACCAAACACAAATCAATATTTGCTGATGAGAAAAAACTGAGAGAGTATATAACCGAAGTATACGGATCAGTTTGTGGCCAGGAATGTAAGCCCTCCAATCTGCAGACAGAACGCGTGGCAGTGTTGATGGAAGACCTTAAAAAGGGGCAGCAGACTTATGAAAAATTGTATGCTGAATACAATACTAAAACAGCAGCAGCAATAAAAGACGATAAAGCAAAATCGAAATCGCCCACTCCGCGTAGTGGCAACTAACCGCATTGTCAGTTTACTGTTACTGCATATTGCAACACAGTAAACTGACATTTATTTTTTGCAATTCAGTGCATATGGTTCCAACAAAAAACTAACCCTGTAAAGCCAGCACAATTATTTTATCTTTATTATACCGATGAGCGAAATTTTTATTCTGATAGCTGAAGATGATGCCGACGACCGGTTTCTGCTGCAGTCGGCATTTGAAGAAAACAATTTCGACGATACTTTGCATTTTGTTGAAAACGGAGTAGAACTGCTGGAATACCTTAACAAACTGCTTACAAACGAACAAACGGTACTCCCCCATTTTATTCTGCTTGACTTAAACATGCCTAAAAAAGATGGCAGGGAAGTATTAAAGGAAATAAAACAAAATCAGGCTTTAACCGGCATCCCTGTTATCATTCTGAGCACTACCAACAACGAGCACGAAATGAAAAGGTGTTACGAACTTGGCGCCAGTTCATACATCACAAAACCCCATAGTTTCGATAACTTGGTTACGGCTATTGCAGCACTGAGAAGCTATTGGATCACCGAAAAATAATCTGCTTATTATGGGCATCATTTTTGTATCATAACAGCATAAACAGAATCAGCTATGACACCTCCCACTTATTGTTGTACCTTAACTGTATCAAACCATCTAAATCAGTAAACATTGGCCGCTGATAATAACATTCTGATTATTGAAGATGAGTTGGACCTCTGTCTGCTGCTGAAAGAATATTTTGTCAGGAAGCACTACAGCGTCAGTTTGGCACATACACTGGCTGATGGCAAAGCACTATTCAATGAATTAAAACCTGGCATTGTAATACTCGACAATAACCTGCCCGATGGAACCGGATGGGGCTCTGCAGGCGACATAGCCACAAGCTCACCTAATACTGCCATTTTTCTCATCAGTGCAGATAGCTCCTCTGTTCAGATATTACCAGAGGGCGTAACTGCTCAAATACTTGAGAAACCAATCAGCTTTACGGTACTGGACAATTACTTTCTATAGCTGGTTCAATTAGTCCTTATTGACTACCGCCAGTCTCTATTGGAAATGAAATAACAAATGTCGTACCCTGGCCCAAAACAGAACTTACATCAATTTTAGCCTGATGCGATTGCAGAATATTCAGCGTAAACGTTAAACCGAGCCCTACACCATTTCTTTTCTGCGTAAAATACGGTTCAAACAGCCTGGGCACATTTTCCTCACTAATACCGCAGCCATTGTCGCTGATAGTAAGTACCGCCTTCTGCCCGGCTTGTACCAGTTGCATCACCAGCTGCCCTTTATGCTCTGCCATTGATTCAATTGCGTTGATCACAATATTCAGCAATGCCAGTTTCAGCTTCTCCCGGTCTGCCATTATTTCAAGGGGCACCTCGGGGTAATCCAGTTGTAGCTTAATATGCTTCAGCGTTTGCCGGTCTATGGAAGCATCAACCACATCGTCTACAATCTGTTGCAGTGCTACTTTACTGAAATTGTGTTCTGCTGGCCCTGAAGTATTAAGCAGTTCAGTAATCAGGCTGTTGATTCTTCGTCCGTTTCGCTGTATAATATCGAGATAAAATACTTGCTGCTCGTCAGATATCAGCTGGCTAATTTGCTCTACCGATAGTGTAATATTATTCAACGGATTTCTTACTTCATGTGCCAGAGTCCGCACCAGCCTGCCTGCAGCCGCCAGTTTCTCAGCCTGTAGCTTTTCCGCCTCCTCTTTTTTCAGATTGGTAATATCATGAATAATACCCTGCAGATAGCTTTCGCCCTTACAGTTCTCTTCAATAGTTATGGTGAGAACACATTGCTTCTGTTCTCCGTTTCGGGCAGTCAGTGCTACCTCCCAGTCATTAAGCCCTTTATCGTGCAGCAATGCATATTGCAGTATCTGTTTGTGTTGTTCCTTACCGATAAATTCACACAGGTTCATACGCACAACTTCGTCTCTGGTATATCCCAGCAACTGAAACACTGCCGCATTTACATCTTTGAAATCGAGCGTAAAATCAGCCATAAACACCACATCCTTCGAATTCTCGAAAATGCTCCGGTATTTCCGCTCATTGGTTCTTAGTGCCTTTAGTGTAACTGCATGGTCTAATGCATACCTGATGCTGCGCTCCAGCTTTTCAGTGGTCAGATCGGTTTTCACCAGATAATCAACAGCCCCCAGCTTCATTGCCTGAATGTCGACATCATAATTCCCCTGCCCTGTTAACAATATTATCGGCTCTTCAAATTGCAGGCTGATGGCCTCTTTCAAAAAGTCCACTCCCGATTTGGCACCCAGGCGGTAGTCCACAAAGTACAGGTCGTAATCACTGTTTTGAAGGTGCTTAACAGCTGCACTGTAAGTATTGCACCAGTCAATTACAAACTTATTACCCTGTATGGCACGGATATAATCACTCGTAATGATAAAATCATCCTCATCATCATCAATGATCAGTATCCTCGAGTTGTTATAAGGTATGTTCATTCAATTAATTTGGATCACTTAATTCTATTCACCGGGATAAGCACTGTAAAACTGGAACCTTCCCCTATCCGGCCTGTTGCAAAGATCACACCTTTGTGATAATCCATAATTTTCTTACAGATAGCAAGGCCTATCCCAGACCCCGGATATTCAGATTTACCGTGCAGCCTTTGGAATACCTGAAATATTCGAGTAGCATATTCATCTTCAAAACCTATACCGTTGTCTCTGAATACTATCTTCGTATACTCCAGCCCGGCATCCAGCCCATGCTTCAACAATTCACTGGCATCAGGCGTTTCAGCAAAAACTTCCAGCTTTGCAGCCCCCTCCTTATTTCGAAACTTTATTGCATTACCGACAATGTTAGTAAATAGTTGTTTGATCAGCGATGCGGCCGCCCTGATTTCGGGCAGTGGCCTGCTCACAATTTCAATGCCAGCCTCCTCAATGCCGGCTTCAAGGTCCATTACAACCTGGCTGAGTATATTATCAAGTGCCACCGGCTCAAAATGCTGTCCACCCCTCCCCACTCTCGAAAATTCCAATAATCCATCTATCAGTTGCCGCATATTGTTGGCAGCGGCTTCCATTCTCGAAAGGTATAGAGCACCGTCTCCGGCAATTACATCTTTGTACTTGATGATGAGCTTCTCACTGAATGCCGTAATCTTCCTCAGGGGTTCCTGCAGGTCATGGCTTGCTATATAGGCAAACTCTTCTACTTCTTTATTTGGCAAAAGTTCACCTTTCACTTCTGACATCAGCAATAGGTGTAGGTAATCAGCCTTTGAGTTGTGGTGTATAGGCGCGGCATACAATGCATACCTTACAGCGGTTCCATTAGCACCTTTGAAAGAAAACGTTCCGCAGTCTGAATTTTCTGCACCCAATTGCAAGCGCTGCATCAAAGCATGCCTCTGTTCACGCTCCAGCAAATCCGTTATTACCAACCCTGAAACCTGAACATTATTATTTAGATACCCAAAGGCAGTTTCAAAATTCCGATTCACAAACCGCACATTCAAATCTGAAGCCCTGACGATTGCGGACATCCCCGGCTGATCGTAAAACGCACTGAACATAAATGACACTTCGGTATCTGAAGTATCAGCTGACGGAGTTTTGCCGGGCAAATAATCTGATTCCCCCATTGCGATGTTGCTAGTCTATATTAAATTCTTTGAACTGCCTCATTTTGTTGTAGAGCGTCTTACGGTCTACATTCAGCAGTTTTGCCGCCTTACTTTTATTGAAATCAGACTGCTTCAATGCATCCAGTATCACTTCGTATTCAGCATCCAGGTTGGCAGTTTTCAATCTGTCTTCATACGGCACATCTTTAACATGCGATGCCGACACGGCTTCTGGCTCATTCTTTTCCGCAGGCGGTGCATCAAACTGTAGCTTGAAAAAATTATTGATCTCAAAAGGCAACGACCTTGCCTCGATCAGATCACCGTCCGTGAGCAGCGTCGACCGCTTGATCACATTTTTCAGCTCACGCAGATTGCCGTACCAGATGTAATTCTTAAGTATGTCCTCTACTTCAGGAGTGAATCCTTTCACATCTTTGCCCAGCTCAGCATTAGTCAGATTCAGAAAATGACGCGCAAATATCATTATATCGCTTTTCCGCTGCCTCAGCGACGGAACCATTATACTAAATTCGTTGAACCGGTGATAAAGGTCTTCCCTGAATTTTCCCGACCTGGATGCTTCCCACAGGTTTTCGTTGCTGGCAACAATGATGCGCACATCCAGCTCTATATCCTTGAGTCCGCCAACCCGCCTTATCTTGCGCTCCTGCACTACTCTTAACAGCGATATCTGTACCTCATAAGAAAGGTTACCCACCTCATCCAGAAAAATTGTCCCCTCATTGGCCAGTTCTAGGCTGCCGATCTTCTGATTTAACGCACCCGTAAACGCACCCTTCTCATGCCCAAACAATTCACTACCGGCCAGCTCCGTAGATAGCGCACCACAATCAATAGCTACAAAATTCTTGTCTTTCCTTTTGCTGTTCTGGTGTATCTGCTGCGCAATAGCCTCTTTCCCGCTGCCACTCTCACCGTAAATAATTACGCTGTAATTTGTAGGTGCAACCAGTTTTATCTGTTTGATGATCTCTGCAAACTCTCTGCTTTCCCCAGCTATATACTTATCATTATACGCTGTTCTGGCTTTTACACCCGCACTCGCCGCTTTGCCTGCCACAGGCTTTACCGCTACCTGCCGTTCAGAAGATTCGTTGGCAAGGGCCTTTTTAATAGTAATCAGTATTTCTTCAGGAAACAGTGGCTTAGTAACGTAATCATAAGCACCCATCTTCATCACTTCCACTGCATCTTTTACATCACTGTAGCCGGTAATAATAATTACCGCCGCCGCCGGATTATACTCCTTAATCTTTGCCAGTAATTGCACGCCCGTCATATCATCCAGCCTGAAGTCGCATAGCACCAGGTCGGGCTTACTTTTCTTCATCAGCTCTATTGCTCCGGCACCGCTGTTCGCACTTGATACGTCGTAACCATTCCTGGTCAGGAAACGGTTCAGCAGAAGGCACATATCGTTATCGTCGTCAACTACAAGAATTTTGTGCATAGATTGTATTATGTGTGTAAATATAATAATTCCGGCGGGAAGAAATCTGGCAATAACAGCGCATAACTCCAACTATAACAGCTGCTGCATTTAGTCAATCAAAACCAATTGCCTTCACTAAGCCCATACTGCTCTTATTTGCGCTATGGGTATATGCATCTGCTCCCTGTATTTGGCTACCGTACGCCGGGCAATGTTGTAACCCTTGCCTGCAAGGAAATTCACAAGCTGCTGATCGGTATAAGGATGCTTTTTATCTTCACCTCCTATTACCTCTCCTATCACCAACTGTATCACTTTGTTACTGATCACTTCTCCTTTCTTATCTGCTATCCCTTCACTAAATAGCTTCTTCAGGTGAATGAGGCCAAACGGGGTTTCAGCATATTTATTACCGGTAACGCGCGATATGGTAGCAATGTCCAGGCCTGTTATATCTGCTATGTGCCGCAGCACCATAGGTTTCAACAACCTGATGTCACCGGTGATGAAATACTCCTTCTGAATACCGGCAATGCACTTCATCACTTTCATCATCGTTTCTTCACGTTGCTTTACAGCGTTTACAAACCACTGCGCACCGCTGAGCTTGCTTCTTATATACTGCGTTGCCGCCTTTTCCTTGCTGGTCACCTGGCACGCCAGCTGGTCATACAGCGACTGATTAACAAATACAGCATCCCTTCTGCTCGAAAACAGATTTACCAGCACATCCTCACCATACACCCCAACAATAAAATCAGGTATGATCGTATTCTTCGGATCGTGCTGGTTGGTTTCCACAACCGGGTAGAATTTAAGGCTGCCTATTAGGTTCAGTACCATCCTCAGTTCCTCATCATCAATTTTCAAAACGTAGTGTATTTTTTCAAACTGGCGGTGCATCAGGTCTTCATAGTGGTGTTCCATCAGCCTGATGGCGCATTTCACATCGGGCCGTTTCACATTCAGTGTGCGCAGCTGCAGTAGCAGGCACTCTTTTATACTACAGGCACCTATGCCTACCGGCTCCAATGTCTGCACAATTTCAAGCCCTCGCTTTATTCTGTCTTCCTCAATAATTGTAGAAAAATGAAATGACATATCATCGGCCACCTCGTCCAGCGGCCTGTCCATTAATCCCTGCGGACTGAGAATGTCTATGATGTATGCCGCTGTTTCCATCTCTTCTTCGTTCAGATCCAGCATACGAAGCTGCTGCTTGGCTTCTTCTTTAAAAGTGGAAACATTAACTATCGGAGCATTAGGAGCTTCTGCCGAGTCGAAGTAATTCATGTATTCTGCTTTATAATCCGGCCTGTCGTCCGAGTTAAACTCTTCCCAGGTTTCATAGTCTTTCGAATCTTCTCTGGCTCCGCTTTCTTCATCATTATTTTTTTCCTCAGTACATTCCAGAAATGGATTCTCTTCGAGTTCATTTTTAATACGCTGCTCCAGTTCCAATTTACTCAGAAAAAACAGGTTCAGCATCTGTATTTGCTGCGGGAGTATCTTCAACTGCTGCCGTTGCGTTTGTATCTGGCTTACCATAGTAGTCCGTTTATACCACTGTGTAAAGCAAGCATAAAGCCAAACTTCAGTTTTCTTCAAAAATTTATAAACACATAACTAAGCGCCGTATTAACAATTCATTATGAAGTATAAATTACTTAATACATAATGCTTTATATGTCATTGCAATCAACCAGCATATAAAATGTAGATTTTTTTCCCCACAGGCCCACCCTATTACACTTTAATGGGGAATAAAATCTGTGAAATCCCGTAGCGAAAGATCATTTCCCTATAAACTGAAAAAATCAGTCGTCAAATCGCCTAAATCACGTCTAAAAAATAATGCCCTGAAACCCTGAAACAGCATAAAAACCTGATGAGTTCCGTTAATAAATAAAGTACACCATCTTTCCTTAAATTTGTACCAATATGGACATACTCGGAACGTTGCTGGATATAGTAAAATACACTGTACCGGCGCTGATAGTACTGATAGCCAGCTACAGTATTGTAAAGAAATTCCTGATTACTGAAACGCAGAGGAAGCACATGGCTATCTTTCGCGAGTCGCAGGATATTACCCTCCGCCTCAGGCTGCAGGCATATGAGCGCATGGTGCTGTTTATTGAGCGCATCATCCCCGGCCAGCTGATACCCAGGATATACGACCCATCAATGACAGTGAGAGACCTGCAACAGGCGTATATCTTCAATGTCAGAGCAGAGTTTGAGCACAATCTTGCACAGCAGATTTATGTATCTAAAAATGTGTGGGAAACAGTAAAAAGTGTAAAGGAGCAGGAAATAAATATGGTTATACAGGTAGCTCAGACATTAAACCCCGAAGCTCCTGCCAAAGACCTGCATACACGCATTCTGGAGATATTGCTCAGAACCGATCAGGAATTACCTACCGCGGTAGCCCTTCAGATAATCAATGAAGAGGTGAAGATAGTTATGTCGTTCGGCTCTATACAGGGTTAGTTTTTTTAACCGCTGCTTAGGTACCCATCTGTTTACTGCTTACTGCCAATAATGGAAAAAACAACAATTAAGACCGATTCAGGAATAGAAATCAAAGAACTGTATTGCCATCCGGTAAAAATGGATGAACTGCCCGGGCAGTTCCCGTTTACGCGTGGTGTGCATGCAGCTATGTACCGCGACAGGCTCTGGACCATGCGCCAGTATGCCGGTTTCAGTACCGCTAAGGAGTCTAACAAGCGTTACCATTTTCTGCTTGGTCAGGGAGTGAGCGGTCTTTCAGTTGCTTTCGACCTACCTACCCAGATTGGCTATGATTCAGACCACCCTATGTCAGAGGGTGAAGTAGGCAAAGTAGGTGTGGCTATTGACTCACTGGAGGATATGGAGCTGCTGTTCAAAGACATTAAGCTCAGCGATGTATCTACCTCTATGACCATCAATGCAACTGCATTTATTTTGCTGGCACTATATATTGCTCTTGCCAAAAAACAAGGTGCCGACCTGAAGAAAATCTCCGGCACCATCCAGAACGATATACTCAAAGAATATGCGGCGCGTGGTACCTACATCTACCCTCCCGCCCCGTCCATGCGGCTGATCACCGATATCTTTGAATACTGCAGCAAGGAAGTACCCAAGTGGAATACTATTTCTATCTCAGGCTACCACATACGCGAGGCCGGCTCCAATGCCGTTCAGGAACTTGCTTTTACACTGGCCAATGGCAAAGCATACCTGCAGGCAGCCATCAGCAAGGGGCTTGATATCAATGTATTCGCGCAGCGCCTTTCATTCTTCTTCAATGCACACAACAATATCTTTGAGGAAGTAGCAAAATTCAGGGCGGCAAGGCGCATGTGGGCCAATATTACCAGTGCTTTAGGCGCTACCGACCCGCGCGCACAAATGCTCCGTTTTCATACACAGACCGGAGGCAGCACCCTTACCGCACAGCAGCCCAAAAACAACATTGTACGTGTGGCACTACAGGGGCTTTCAGCGGTTCTGGGCGGCACCCAGTCTTTGCATACCAATGGCTATGACGAGGCACTATCGCTCCCTACCGAAGAAGCTGCATCTATAGCGCTGCGCACACAGCAGATACTGGCTTATGAGAGCGGCGCCACCGATACTGTCGACCCGCTGGCAGGCTCTTACTATGTAGAGCAGCTGACCAATGAAGTTGAAGCCGCAGCCTGGAAGATCATCGAAAAAATTGATGCAATGGGCGGTTCTGTAAAAGCTATAGAACACCGCTACATGCAGGATGAGATTGCCCGCTCGGCTTATGCATACAACAAAGCCATAGAAGACAAATCGAAGATCATTGTAGGGGTAAACAAATTTACTTCATCAGAATTGGCAGCGCCATCCTTGCTCAAAATTGATGATTCTATAAGGACACTGCAGAGCGAAAAACTGGCAAATCTCCGCGCCAAACGCAACAACGAAGCCGCCAATGCCAGCCTCGCCACCATCAAAGAAAAAGCACTAACCACCGAAAACCTCATGCCTTACGTGATTGAGGCAGTAGAGAACTTATGTACCCTCGGCGAGATAGCAGACACCCTGCGTGGTGTATGGGGAGAGTATAAGGGGTAGTAACTGCGCCACTTTAGCTGTTTTTCAAAATTCCCCATGTGGAGAATCAATCGTGTCGTTTTTTATCAAAACATTGATAATTAGGTAATTGTAAGCAGAATGTGGATAAGAATTCCCCAAAAACTCCCCACTTTCTCCCCATCGCCGGATTGCCGTATGATAATTTTATTAAATTTATTTTGTTGATTGCCGATTGATTTATAAAATCACATATTTAATTCAATTGTTCTCTTGAACCGGAAGCAATTTGCGGGATTACTTCCGGTTTCTTCCGGCATCGGAAAAACCGAAAGCAAACTAATAAACTGACAATCAATTAATTATACACAAATTGCGGTTTTGATGAAAAAACCGGAACCGGAAATTTCGTGTTCATGAAATGTGTGTCAGCCTTATGTAAATATCGGTCATTGGCTGGAAATGACAAAATTTAAAATCTATGACGGGGCGCATAGGACTTATGATTGGACGGAGCGGGCCTGTTACTGGAAAAAGTTTGTATGATATTTTTTGAAGCGGGATGCTTCGACCAGTTAGGTGATCATTAACATCAACAACTCACAACCTACAACCTACAACCTACAACCCACCTCAACCAACCCACAACTACGACTTACGACTCACGACTTACGACTATCAATTATTCCCCCAACTTCCTTTAAATTTGCTTAAAACCAATACCAATGAGATCGCTCAGAATCCTTATCGCAATATTGTTTCTGCCCATGCTGGGTTTTGCATGGAGCGGTGGCGGGCACTACACCAGTTCCGCCGTTACTTATCTGTATCTTAAAAAGAACAGTCCGGCAACGTTAAATAAAGTGCTGGAAATACTTAAATACCACCCCTGGTATAACGGCAAGCGCTGGAACTACCCTCTGGAAGAACTGATAGGTGAAAACAGAAAAATGGGCC
>OMJB01000074.1 GCA_900299255.1 Sphingobacteriales bacterium | reverse complement strand
TTTCTGGTTACCAAATCCCATGTGCAGCACATTCATAATGGAATAGCATGTATCAAGGCCAATAAAGTCAGCCAGCTGCAATGGCCCCATAGGATGAGCCATACCCAGCTTCATGATAGCATCAATTTCAGTAATGCCAGCTACACCCTCCTGCAGTGCAAGTACCGCTTCGTTGATCATTGGCATAAGAATACGGTTAGAGATAAAACCAGGGTAATCGTTAACGATACACGGTACTTTACCAATATTCTGCGACAGTGTGAATACTGTATTTGTAACCTCGGTAGTTGTGGCATAACCATTGATGATTTCCACCAGCTTCATCACCGGAACCGGATTGAAAAAGTGCATACCTATTACCTGTCCTGGGCGCTTGGTATACGATCCTATGCGTGTAATGGATATGGAAGATGTATTGGTAGCAAGAATACAATGTGGCGGACAGAACTTATCTAACTGCTGAAAGATATTCAGTTTCAGGTCTATGTTCTCTGTAGCTGCTTCAACCACGAGATCACAGCCTTTCACTGCTTCTTCCATAGAAGTATACGTACTGATAAGGCCGATCGCCTTGTTTTTCGCTTCCTCGGTCAGAGAACCTTTGGCCACTTGGCGATCCATATTCTTGCCGATTGTGGCCAAAGCTTTATCCATCGCGGCCTGATTAATGTCCATCATATGCACATTGAAGCCATTCTGGGCAAATACGTGGCAAATGCCATTGCCCATTGTGCCCGAACCAATTACTGTTACCGTTTTTATTGCTGACGACATAATTGCTGTGTTTTCTTTACTAACTAATACTGATTCCATTTCGCTGATTATAACTAAAAAAATTACATTTTTGAGCCGCAAAGGTAGGGATTGAGCTATTCAATGTCAAAATTCAGGCAATAACTTTATACATAAAATGTGGACAAATAATTACATTAAAAATTTATGAGTTTAAATCTTGCCCGGTAAAACAATTTTGCCATTTATCTTCGCTAAATGAAATTCCTGATAGTCGGACTGGGTAATATTGGCATGGAATACGACGCTACACGCCATAATATTGGTTTTGAAGTGGCCGATACATTTGTTATAAAAAACGGCGGCACCTACAACCTGGACCGGCATGCTTTTATGGCCGAAGTAAAGTGGAAAGGCAAAACTTTTATTGTAATAAAACCCACCACTTATATGAACCTGAGTGGCAAAGCGGTAAAATACTGGCTGGACAAGGAAAAGATACCTATGGAAAACATGCTGGTGATCGTTGATGACATAGCGCTGCCACTGGGTACGCTTCGGCTGCGTGCATCTGGCAGTGATGCCGGGCACAACGGCATAAAGAATATTCAACAGCTACTGATGACAGATAAATATCCGCGCCTGCGTTTTGGTATCGGCAATGACTTCCCCAAAGGCCGGCAGGTGGAGTTTGTACTAGGTAAATGGAAACCATCGGAGATGCCCGTAATCAAAGACATGCTGCTGAAAAGCGTTGATGCTATAGAATGTTTTGCAACACAGGGTATTGGCAGGGCAATGACAGAGTTTAATAAGTAGTCTTCGATTCAGACTAACCGATTCTTCAGTATAATATAAACTTTTGCTCTACTGGTATTGATCCTTTCGGGCTGCCAACCAAATATGCACCAAGGTGAAATGAATAAAAAAAGCAGAAAACTGTTACACACCGTTTTCTGCTTTCCTTGAATTATTAAATCCCTTCTACCTTAGGCATTAGTCGGCCTGATGAAACGGATACCTGTAGTTTTCTGGAGACACATAGGTTTCCTTAATAGTACGCGGGCTCAGCCAGCGATACAGATTCAGCACCGAACCCGCTTTATCATTAGTACCGGATGCTCGTGCACCACCAAATGGCTGCTGGCCTACAACGGCACCAGTTGGCTTATCGTTGATGTAAAAATTACCAGCACTGTTTACCAGTGCTTTTGTCATAAATTCGATAGCATTGCGGTCGCGGGCAAATATGGCCCCTGTGAGCGCATATGGCGATGTATTGTCCAGCACTTCCAGTTCCTGTATCCAGTTATCTGTTTCGTAGTTATAGATAGTCAGCACCGGCCCGAAAATCTCTTCACACATTGTTACATAAGAAGGGTCTGTAGTTTCTATCACAGTTGGTTCTATAAAATACCCTTTCGACTTATCGCACTTACCGCCGCAGAGAATTTTAGCTGCTCCATTGCTGTCAGCAACATTCTTAATATAGGCTTCAATGCTGTTAAACGCCTTTTCATCTATCACAGCGTTAATGAAGTTGGTAAAATCATCAACAATACCCATCTTCATTGTCGCCAATTCAGCTACAAGTTTCTTCTTTATTTCGTCTGCCAGATTAGCCGGCAGGTAAGCACGAGAAGCAGCAGAGCATTTCTGCCCCTGGTATTCAAATGCGCCTCTTGCAAGACCTGCAACAACTGCATCGACGCTTGCAGTAGGGTGCACGAATACAAAGTCCTTACCGCCGGTCTCTCCCACTATGCGCGGATAAGATTTGTAGCGCGAGATATTGTTGCCAATGCTCTTCCACATACTCTGAAACACACCTGTAGAACCGGTAAAATGTACGCCGGCAAAATAAGGATGCGCATAGCATATTTCACCCACCACAGGGCCTGATGGATAAATTAGATTGATTACACCGTTTGGCAGGCCAGCTTCAATAAGTATTTCCATAAACACACTTGCTGAGTATATCTGAGTATTAGCGGGCTTCCATACAACGACATTCCCGCACATAGCAGGTGCTGTGGGCAGGTTGCCGCCAATAGCCGTAAAGTTGAAAGGTGTAACTGCCAGCACAAACCCTTCGAGCGGGCGGTATTCCATTCGGTTGTCCATACCCTGTGGCGACAGCGGCTGCTGTTTATAAATCTGGCTCAGGAAATGTACATTAAACCGCAGAAAGTCTATCAGCTCACAGGCACTGTCTATCTCAGCCTGAAAGGCGTTTTTGCTCTGGCCCAGCATGGTAGCGGCATTCATCCGGTAGCGGTACTTGGTTGCCAGCAGTTCGGCTGCCTTCATAAATATCGACGCCCTGTGTTCCCAACTGGTTGCAGCCCAGCTTTCGCGTGCATTCAGCGCAGCATCAATCGCATTATGTACATGCTCGTCACTAGAAGGATAGTAATACCCCAGTAAATGCCCCGTCTCGTGCGGCGGACGAATCTCAGCTTTCTTATCGCCACGTACCTCCTCACCATCTATATACATGGGTATATCTCTTTTCTGGCTCTTTAGCTCAGCAAGCGCCGCCATCAGGGCTTTACGTTCTGCGCTGCCCGGGGCGTAGCTTAAAACCGGTTCGTTCTTTGGTTCGGCAAAATCAAAATATGCATTATTCATTATATCAGGAATTTGTAATTGAGAATTTGGAGTGCAAAGGTAGGAGGTTTAATGCAAACTGAACATGCAGAAAAACACTATTTAGCGCTTAAATCTTTACAATTCCATGCTTAATCGCAAACAATACCAATCCGGTCTTGGATTTGATATTGAATTTCTCAAACAATGATTCCCTGTATCCATCTACTGTGCGGCGGTGCACGTGCATAATATCGGCTATCTGTTCGTAGGTGTATTCTTCCTTATCACCTACCAGTTCCAGAAAATGCTTTTCCCTTTCTGTAAGTTTGTCAAGTACATCTGCGTTTACATCGCGCGCTTTCGCCTGCTGGTCATTGCGCATAGCTACAGATAGCAGTTCATTATGGTAATACCCTGTTCGCTGAATTTCCTCCAATGCCCATTTAAGCGTATCTGCAGTACAGGTTTTGGACAGATATCCTCTGATACCCAGTTTGTACAATTCAATGATCGTTTTATCGCTGGTATCCAGTGTAAGAATCAGGACGGGTATTTCGATGTCGTGTTCCTTCATCCATTTTACAGCCGCCGCGCCGTCCATCACCGGCATAGTCAGGTCCATAATGATCAGGTCGGCAGTGAGGTTGCCAATTTTGTCAATGAGCTGCTTGCCATTGTCAAACTCAGCCGTGACCTTAAAATTACCCATGGTTTGTATGAGTTCTTTAAAACCATTTCGAACTACCACATGGTCTTCTACCAGAATTATCGAACATATTTTAGGCATAGCTAGTATTTAATAATCCAGTTTAAATTTGCTGCAACGTAAATATAGTTCCTTGCCCTTTTGCCGTGTCAGTTCTGCACTCCATTCCCGCCAGAGCGGCACGCTTGGGGATATTCCGCAGCCCGGCGCCTTTGCCCGACTGCAGCATTTCTTCGGTATCAAAGCCCACACCGTTATCCTTCAGGCATAGCAAAAACTTTCCCTGCCCCTGTAGCGATACATCGATATTGGTTGCCTGTGAGTGCTTCAAGGCATTGTTCAGTACCTCCTGAAAAATACGGAACACCATAAGCCGCTGGTCTTTGTTCAAAACAGGTTCAGTATTATCATTTGTCCACTTAACGGTGAAAGACTTCGTCTGCCTGATCCGCTCCAGTTCCAAATCCATCATATAAAGCAGGCCGTTCTGTTCCACCACATCACTGTTCAGGCTTCTGCCCAGCACCTTTACCTGCTGTGTGATGTTGCCCAGGCTTTCTTGCAGCGGATTGAGTATTCCTGCGGCATCAGGCATAACCAGCTTTTTTGCTCCAGTTGTATGTGCATAACAGTAAGCAACTGCCCTATATTATCATGCAGTTCGGCACCCACATTAGTCAGCACCTGCTCCTGCACCTCGTGCTGCACCAGCCGCAGCTCCTTTTCATAGTCGATTTGCATCTGCGCCATTTTCGCTTCCTACATGAGCCGTTGTTTCCCTGCAATGAAGAATACAATGAACATACCTGCTACCAACAGCAGAATAATGAGCGTTGGAAGGACCACCAAAAAAATAACATCGCTACTACTCATTTGTATATTGTTGGGCTATTCTGTTTTGTTTCTGTTCGGTATGCCAGGAAACTTATGCCGACAATAAAATAGCGTATAGCATTTAAAATATCATTGATGCTGTACAGCATTTCGGAGGTCTTGGGGTACCGGGTATTGAGGTATGGAAGTGCACTAAAATATGGGATATCGCAGCAATAATAGACTGCCGTACCGATAGCGAACCACTTAACTGACTTAGGCACCATCGTAAGGGTTCCTTGCTGCATATGCCTAATGGTGATAGCCATAAAATATAAACAGATAACTATTCCGCCTACAGTATATGCCAGGCTTGCGAAAGTACTTATACCATTTTGCAGAACACATCCGGACCACAGAATGGCGTATGCAGCAATTAACCCTAACACAATAGCAACTGACCTCTTGTCAACTTTATTGAAAAAAAATGACCCAGCCGCCAGCGTGTAAAGCAAAAATTCGATGAGAATATATGAATTTGAAACCCAAATATTGTTACGTTCAAGGAGCCAATATTGTAGGTATGTACCCAACCCATCTGCAATCAAAGCTGCAAAAAGCTGTATTAATACCAATTTATAAAACAGCTTAGCTGAAGTCACGGTAAATAATCCAATGACAAAAGATATTATTAGAATCAAGTAGTAAACAACAAAAATCGGATCTAAATTTAATAATGGTTTCATGGGCTACTTGTGCCCACTAAAATAATAATAAATTAACAGAAAATGCAATAGCCCCATGATTTGACCATGGGGTTATTAAAAATACCGCGAGATTGTAAATTATGCAATGATTATGACTGATTGTTCCTTTGTACAAATGAACCATTAGCGGCAAACGCTTCGGCGAAGTTTGCAAATGTTGTCAGCCAGTTGGCATAATACGGCTGAACATAAACCCCACATCTAGGTGGACACATTGATCCTACGTCTGCTGCGTTACCAGTGTAAGTAGTTGTATCACCATTCCCTTGTACCAATCGTGAACTTATAATACCATTTACATCCATATTTTTCATAAACAACCAATTTGTGTGAGGCCACTGAAAATTAGCATCCCCATATTGCCCTGGAATATTTGATGAACAGCTTTGGATTGATAAAATGGCTTTATAATATCCGACCCCTTCGTTTGCATCACGTAACTTTTTTATTTCGCTCCATGGATACGTGATACTTTGAACGAAAATAGTGCGAGATTAATCAAGTATATTAAGACTTACTGGATTTCCGCCAAGTGTCTCTGTGTAATGAATATTTTCGAAATAATCAGTATCTACATAGCCATTAGACATTGTAGAAATTGTAATAGCGCCGTTATGTCTTAAATCATATCGAGGCGACGCAGAGATAGGATGTCTCTTTCGCACATGGCGACCTGTTGCCGTCTCTATATCACTATCATCGTCTGCAGCCGGATCGATAGAACAAACTTCTGCACAAACAAACCACTCATTTGTTTGAGTATCGAATCTGTGGATAAACGTTAGTCCAGCATTATCAATATTTCGACCGTTGAAAGCCTGTAAAACAATTGTGTGAAGAGCTTCGTAATTAACATCAACACAACCTTTGCAGTTTTGCATTTGGCTTGACGAATAATGCTGGTGAAATGCACTTTTTGCCAAAACAAAATCTTGGTAATTCATGACGCTAGAGTCATAGTCAAAGATTTTTTTATCAATTCGTTCATAATTATCTTTTTGGTTTATACAAAGATTGTTCATTTTAGTATTAATTACAAAAGGTATTTTCCACGCCCCCACCCTGTATTTTTCACGCCCCTCAAAACATCATTTTCACCTTATGTAAGCCATTGCAATGCAAGACATTTGCAATCTAATCTGCAATTTGTTATGAATTACCCTGAAATACTCCTTTCAGCTTTTGCCTTCGTTGCCTCTGTAGCAGCCAATGTGCTGGTATTTATTCTACTAGCCAAAAGCCTGCCGAAGTTATCACTTACGTTCTGCATAATACTGTTATTAAATCATTTATTGTGGGCCATTCATGGCTATATGGCAAACGACATTGCGCTCATTTGCAGTTCATGTTTTGGAATGCTTACATCGCTCTGTATTCTTGGAGCTTTGGTTTACAATAAAATAAAAAGCCGCATCCATTAAAACCCTAATCATCGGCCATTTTATGGAATCCCGTAATTTCCTCGTCTATTCAACAAGCAGTAATTTGCAAAGGGTAACATTTGGTACAATTGGCGTCAAACCAGTCACATACTAACCTCTCTGATGATGAACTCCTGGCCGCATACAGGCGGGATGGTGATAATGAGTGGCTGGGGTATTTGCTGCAGCGGTACACTACCCTGCTGCTGGGCGTGGCGCTCAAGTACCTGAAAGGCAAACCACAGGCCGAAGATGCCGTGCAGCAGGTTTTTATTAAAGTACTCACTCACCTGCCTGCTGAAACTATACTGAACTTCAAAGGCTGGTTGTATGTGCTGATGCGCAACCATTGCCTGGAGCAGTTGCGTGGCCGCTCTTACAATACCGATGAATCTGCACTGGGGCACCTGGCCGCTACCGAAACTGATATAGAAGAAATAAAATGGCAGGAGCATTCAATGGAGCAGTTAAACGAAGCCATTGAATTGCTTAATGACAGCCAAAGGCGATCTATTGTTTTGTTTTATTTTAAGAAATACAGTTACGAACAAATAATTGCAGAAACAGGGTTTACTTTTATGCAGGTGAAGAGTTTTATACAGAACGGTAAGAGAAACCTCAAAACAATATTGATTAAGAAAATGGGCAGCAACCGCAAATGAGCGACAGGAATGACATATTGAATTTTGAACAGAATAAATCAGGGGGCAGAATCCCTGAAGATAAGCTCATGGCCTATCTGGAAGGAAAACTATCTCCGGATGAACAACACGAAATAGAACTATGGCTGGCCGAAGAAGGCATGGAAAGCGATGCGCTGGAAGGGCTCAAAGCTATCCGCCCCGAAGAGGCTAAGCACTCTGTGCAGCGGCTCAACCATACGCTCAGAAAAACGCTGCTGCATAAAAAACGAACCAGGCGGCGCCCCAAAAATGACCACCTCACATGGATTGCTATTGTTGTAATACTATTGTTGGCTGTTCTTGCCTATATTGTGATTAGAAAATCAATCTGATCAAGAAAAGATGGTGAACTTATGAAGCAACTGATCTCCCTGTTTTTTTTATGCAGTGTTATCACCAGCGCCAGTGCACAAGCAGACAGCGTAAAGGTGTGGAACAAATGGTGCGCTAAAAAAGACAGCTTTATACTCTACAATGCAGGCAACAATCAGATACAGGTATACAGCCCCACATTAAAGCCCGCAGAGATAAAACTTAAAAGCCTGGACAATGCGCTGCGCATTGGCAAGCCAGAAATAAAAGGAGACACACTCAGCGTTCTAGCCATGCCTTTCCCTAATAAGGGTAAAACCATGCGGCTGGCTGTGTTACATGCCAAAAACTCCAAGCAGATCAAAGTCATAACTTTCAGGTGCGACTCTATCCCCCGCCTGGTGGCAACCTTCGGAAAAATAAAAGGGAACGAAGCTAAGCGTAAAGACATACTTGCCCAGGGTATTCTGAGCGTTTCTTTTCCCGGCTCTCTCTACAGTTATCCGTACACTATCAAGGGGTATACTTTCAAGATCAGCACGCCCAAGGGTGGTGCAACTATTCCTGTAAAAGGATTTTTCATAACCAATGATGTGCTCAAGGAAATTAATGCCGCACCTGACGGAACTGTTTTCGAAATAACGGATATCAAAGCTACCTGCCCTGAATGCGCCGTGAGGACACTGGACAATATTAAGATGAAGATAAAGTAGGGAAGGCTAACGTTCAGGTCAGTATTTCCTGTCGATCACATAGTTTACTAATTCCTCCATGGCCAGGCGGGCAGGCGTTTCGGGGTATTGCAGCAGCAGTGCCAGTGCTTCATCTTTATACTGCATCATTTTCTGCTTTGCATATGCTATGCCACCAGATTGCTGCACCAGGCTGATCACTTCATTCACCTTAGCCCTGTCTGTGCTGTTATTTTTTACGATGTAGATGATTTTACGCTTGGTCGCTGCATCTGCGTTCTGCAGGGTATAAATCAATGGCAGGGTCATCTTTTTTTCTTTGATGTCTATGCCCGTTGGCTTGCCTATATTGTCCTGGCCGTAATCAAACAGGTCGTCTTTTATCTGAAATGCAATGCCTACTTTTTCTCCAAACTTTCTGAAGTGCTCTGATACTGCCTCGTCTGACGAACCTGAGTATGCACCTGCCGCGCAGGCCGATGACAACAGTGATGCTGTTTTTGCCCGGATAATCTCAAAATAAACAGACTCATCAATATCCAGCCGGCGGGCCTTTTCCATCTGCAGTAGTTCTCCTTCGCTCATTTCCTTTACTGCCCTTGAAGTAATCTTGAGTATGCTGATTTCTCCGTTATCAATAGACAGCAACAGCCCTTTAGATAAAAGGTAATCACCAACCAGCACCGCAATTTTGTTTTTCCAGAGTGCATTTATGGAAAAGAAATCCCTGCGCTTCATCGAATTGTCCACCACATCATCATGCACCAATGTTGCGGTATGCAGCAGTTCTATCAGTGATGCAGCCCTGTATGATGCATCATTGATCTCACCTGCAATTTTAGCCGATAAAAAAACAAACATCGGCCTCATCTGCTTGCCTTTCCGCTTGATAATAAACCGCATGATCCGGTCTAAAAGCTGATTGGAACTCTTGACGCTTTCAGAGAACTTCTTTTCAAACAATGCCAATTCCGTGCCAATAACTTTTTTTACCTGATCCATTGAATCGCGCTTCCTGGGAAGTGTAAAAGTCGAAATAAGAATTCTATTCAGGAAATTTTTTATTGGGCCTCAGGTTATCCACAATAAAATGGTAAAATAGTTGTTTATTTTATATGGTTGTTTGTTTTTTGGGTACCGCCTCTATACCTTTGTAATTACATCTTTTTACAGGAAAAATAAAGATAAAACACTAATACATACAACATGCTCCAAAAGAAGTATTTGTTTCTAACCGGGTTATTTGTCGTACTTGTTCAGGTTCTTTTTGGGCAGGAAAGCCAGGCCCCGGCTGCCAAGGTTCCTGCTGCATCGCCCCAATGGTCTAACCGTGATATGACCTACAGAGGCAAGAACTACGATGTGCTGGACTCTTCATACTACCCTAAGGGCAAAAGAAGTAAGCAATACCACCGCTATATGGAACACCAGGAACTTTTTCCGCCTAAGCCCCGCAACAAATGGGAAATAGGTGTTGGCCTGGGGCTGTATAATGTAATTGGCAACGTGCCTACGCAGATGCTATGGGAAGGTGGCGGCGGCGGCGTTAATGTAAACGTGCGCAAATCAATAGGTTATATTTTCTCTCTGAGGTCGCAGTTCATTTATGGTGTAGGCAGAAACATAGACAGGCAGGCTACTACCGGCTACGATGCACCCTATACCAAGTATGGCTATACACCGGTATTTTATGCCACATCTACCAACCGTTTACCCAATCCTGTTTACCGTGCCACCCGCATGGAGGCATCTATGCTCAGCCTTGACCTGATGTTTAACGCATACAACATCAACTTCCATCAGGCACGAAACAAGATTGCTTTCTTCGGCTATTTAGGACTTGGCGGACTAGCCTATAAAACACGTATCAACGCACTTGACTCCAAATACCAGCCGTATGAATTCAGTACGATAGTAAAAGACCCCGGCGCCAAAAACAGTAAGGTGCGCAAGGACCTCAAGAGTGGTATGGATAAGACTTTTGAGAGTGCGGCTGATAACCCCGGCAAGACACACATACTCGACAAGAAGACCCTCGACTTTGCACCCAGCATTGGCGCAGGCATTCAATACAAAATAGACAAGACCTGGAACATACAACTGGAAGAAAGGTATGTTTTCCCTAATGATCAGTATCTCGATGGCTCACCGTTTGGCCCCAATCTGGGCAACACACCATCATCAGGAAAAGCTTCTGACGCTGTAAACTATTTCTCCATTGGCATTAATTACAACCTCAACTCCAAGAAAAAAGCTGTTGAGCCGCTCTATTGGATCAATCCATTGGACCACGCATACAGCGAACTGTCTTACCCACGCCACATGATACTGCCTAATCCGGTACTGCCTGATGAGGATGGCGACGGCATAACTGATCAGTTTGACAAATGCCCTAAAACACCGGCAGGTATTGCGGTTGATGCGCACGGCTGCCCATTGGATACAGACGGCGACGGAGTGCCTGATTACAAAGACAAGCAGCTCATAACACCTACTGAGTGCCAGCCTGTGGATGCAGACGGTGTAGGCCACTGCCCTTGTCCTGATGCATGTAAAGACCTCAACGGCGGAGGCACCAAAAACGGCCCTTGCGGCAGTATAGGTGCAGGCACACTGCTGTTTACCAGCGCTAACCACATCACCACCGGTATGGAATCTCAGCTGGGTGTGCTGGCGTCGCAGATGCTGGCCAACCCTACCTGCAAAGTAGTGATACTGGGCGGCGGCAGCGGCAGCAAGGCGAAAGAACAACACTCATGGGAGCATGTAAATGCTGTTATTGAGCACATGAGCGAGAAGAACAACATCAGCCGCGACCGCTTTATATTCAAGTATGGCGAAGCAGGTGACGAGAACATTGTTACTTACCGCTCTGCCAATGTGGACGAATCAGGCACCAACAATCCGCCTCCACCACACCCCGAAATCAAGTAAGATAGAAACGCATATTAAACGCCCCTTATTGGGGCGTTTTTTTGTGGCTGTTATGGTATGAAAGCCAACTGTGGCAATGGCTATTGAGGGTTTAGAGCAACGCAAAGCGCCTATGGCATTTGCATTTGCCTGTACTTTTTGATCAGCAAAATTTTTGTAAAATGCTAAGGCAGTGCTACATCAAAAGTGCCGCCATCAACCTTGATAGTATCAGCTCTGAAAGAGAATGTACCTCTGAGCGCATAGGCTGTATCACTCAGCACAACAATACTGCCAGAGGTAGCAAAATGCCTTTGTGTGCCAATATAGTATGCAGCCGTAACACGCGGAGGATTCACAGTATAAGTGCCCGGCCCGGTGAACTGTGTTACATTAAATGAGATAGTAGTAGCACCGCCGTTATTCGTTCGTGTGGCATTGATGTACAGATTGGATATGCTGCTGTCATTGCCCGAATTTTTGATTTTATACCCGAATGCAGAATCGGTTTGCCAACTGGCTCCATTAATAGTGGCACTGATAGAAACTGTAGAATCAGGGTCTTTTTGCTGCACACTCTTTCCGGTAACCGGCGATGATGACTTTTTACAGGCCATGCACACAGACAACGACACCACAAATATTGCAAAAAGGCTTTTCATAATTAATCCTTCAGCTATTATAACGGCAAACCGCTAAAGTTTGGTATCCGGCATGCCCGGCTACTAATAAAAATACCACGGCTTACCTACACTAAACGCACCGTCAAGTACGCTGGTGCCGGCTGCAGTCTGGAAAGAAAAATAGCCAATCAGGCTGTTTGAAGTGATCTTGGTAACTGCCACTATACCTCCTATTGCCGGATCTGCTACGCCGTTGTGCACATAAATTGCATTGGCCTCGCCCTGCACTATAGAATACTTGGTTATCTTTTCTTTATAGTTGCTGATAGTAAGAATGATCTGGTCGTTTACATAGCCCAGGTCAGATGAATTGCCTGTAATCTTAAGCGTAACAATAGAATCGTGCGCCTGTGTATCAACAGTTGAGGGAACAACAGTTTTAGATGTAAAGTTATATGTACCTATACTGGCTGTCAGATACGGATCGAGTGTGGTTTCATAGGGTGTATTTTTGATACAGCTGTTAAACACAAGCGTGCAGCAAAAAAGCAACATTAAAGAAAAAAAGCCTTTCTTCATAAAGCGATATTTGCGCTAAGATAAACAAAAATGATTTTAAAAATAAAGTCTTTTTAGCCTCCGAAATGATATTCGCCAATAATTTGTTATAACACGGGCAGAGGCCCTCCTGTTTTTGCCTGCCTGTACCCACACAACCGGATTAGTTTGCTATTTTTGCCTACCGGCAGTTAAGCAGGGTTAAAAACGGCAGTTACATTGAAGATCATCACCAAAGGACTGGTTAAAAAATACGGCAAACGTACTGTTGTAAACAATGTTTCATTTGATGTAAGCCAGGGTGAAATTGTGGGTTTGCTGGGTCCTAACGGAGCCGGCAAAACAACCTCTTTCTACATGGTGGTGGGGCTGGTAAAGCCCGACGAAGGCGAGGTGTTTCTGGAAGGCCAGAATATCACCAGCCTGCCTATGTTTAAGCGGGCCCAGATGGGTATAGGCTATCTGCCGCAGGAGGCCTCCATTTTCAGAAAACTATCTGTAGAAGACAATATCTCTGCTGTACTGGAGATGACCAAACTGAACCGCACCGAACAGAAACGCAAACTGGAGGAACTGCTGGAAGAATTCAGGCTGGGGCATGTGCGCAAAAGCAACGGCGATGTACTGAGCGGTGGCGAAAGGCGGCGAACCGAAATTGCTAGGGCCCTGGCGGTGAACCCTAAATTCATTCTGCTCGATGAACCCTTTGCCGGCATAGACCCCATAGCAGTTGAAGACATACAAAGTATAGTAGCCACACTCAAATACAAAAACATTGGTATCCTGATCACTGACCATAATGTGCAGGAAACCCTCTCTATTACCGACAGGGCTTATCTGCTGTTTGAAGGCAAAATACTGAAAGCCGGTACTGCCGAAGAACTTGCAGCCGACGAACAGGTGCGTAAAGTATACCTAGGCCAGAATTTCGAATTAAGGCGCAAGGACTATCTGCATGAGCAGGGGCGGAAGTCGTGATTTATGAGTTGAAAGAGATTTTATATTATTCCTTCGGCTTATCCCAGTTAAACATCCAGTTTACGCCAAACTTATCGGTGCACATGCCAAACTTTGCACCCCAGAAGGTATCCTGCAAAGGCATGGTAATAGTGCCTCCGGCAGATATGGCGTTGTAGGCTGCTTTAATATCAGCATCGTTGGTAAAACCAAGCGACAAGGAAATGTTGTTGCCAAAATTGGCGGCTCGGTCGGCAGGGCAATCTGAGAAGAACATTTTTGTGCCTATTGCGTCCATCTCACCATGCATCACTTTATCTGCATCCTCTTCAGCAAATGGCATGGGTGACTCACGGTACCTGCTGATGGAAACAATCTCGCCCCCAAAGGCATCTTTATAAAAATTCATGGCCTCCTCGCAATTGCCATTAAAAAACAGATAAGCATACAGTTGCATAACAGATTGATTTATGAAACAAATATATTGAATGAAGGGCCAAAATTCAACTCAAACCATTGAAAAACAGCACTATTGAGATGGTGTGCCCGTTTGCAGTAAATATTCCTACCTTTGCCGCCGCTATGCAGATAGAAATATTAAAGTCTAAAATCCATAGGGTAAAGATTACTGAAGCCAACCTGAATTATATAGGCAGTATTACCATTGATGAAGACCTGATGGATGCCTCTAACCTGATTGAAAACGAAAAAGTACAGGTACTGGACCTGGACAACGGTGAGCGCCTGGAAACCTATGTGATCAAGGGCACCCGCGGATCGGGCATGATCTGTATGAACGGGCCTGCTGCCCGCCGCATAAATGTGGGCGACATAGTTATCATTATATCATATGCGATGATGGATTTTGAAGAAGCAAAAAAATTCAAACCTTCCATTATCTTCCCTAACGACAATAACGGATTGTAACAAATACGTTAAACCTTTTGGCACGGGCTATTTTCTTAAGTTTACCGTAGTATCTTTAAGGTTATGAAGCGTACCCTCATTACGATTTTACAGTACGTGATCTTTCTGGGCCTGGGTATCTGGATCGTTTACCACATGCTTCATGAGCTCTCTCCCAAAGAAGAAACTGACCTGGTAACCGCTATTGAGAGTATCAATGCCTGGTACCTGATTCCAATTTCTGTAGTTGGGTTTTTATCTAATTTTTTCAGGGCAGAGAGATGGCGCTACCTGCTGGAAACTACCGGCACCAAACCATCGCTTACCAATACAACGCTGGCTGTGCTGATAGGGTACATCACCAACCTGGCAATACCCAGGGCCGGTGAAGTAGCCAAATGCACTGTACTGGCAAAGTATGAAAAGATACCCGCGCATAAAATGATTGGCACTATAGTCGCCGAGCGTGCTTTTGATATACTGTGCCTGTTGGTGATAGCTGTAGCCGCATTTGTGCTGCAGCTGAAAACCATCAGTGATTATGTGGGTGATAAAATGCACCTGCTAGGCGAAAAAATACTGCGCCACCAGGGTGTTCTGTTTTCAATACTGGCGCTGGTGGCAATACTGATTGTGGCACTGATAATGGTTTACCGCCGGCACAGGGAAACAAAGGTGGGCAAATTCATAAAGGAGCTGGCTCATGGGGTTATGTCTATCATCCACATGAAAAAGAGGTGGCCGTTTATGGGCTACACCATACTTATATGGTTTATGTACCTGCTGCAGATATACATTGGGCTGGTGAGTATGCCTGCCACACAGCACCTGAGCATGCTTGCTGCATTGGTGGTGCTGGTGTATGGCAGCGTGGGCATGATTGTTACACCGGGCGGCATAGGCATGTATACCCTGCTGGTAGCCCAGATACTGGGCGTATACAATATACCCGATGTGCCGGCGCAGGCATTTGGATGGATAGCATGGGCGGTGCCTACCTGCCTCATCATTATTATGGGTGTTGCTTCGTTATTATTAATTCACCCTCTAAAAAGGAAGAATGATGCACAGGCTGCAGTGGATACAAAATAAGATAGTAAGCAGGGAACAGCTCTTAAGGCAATGCAATGTGTGGCGTGCCACCGGCAGGAAAATCGTGTTTACAAACGGATGCTTTGATATACTGCACCATGGCCACCTGGACCTGATTGCAAAAGCGGCAGACCTGGGCAATGTACTGGTGCTGGGCCTGAACACAGACGCATCAGTAAAAAGGCTGAAAGGAGCGGAGCGCCCTGTAACCAACGAGGCCGACAGGGCTTTTCAGGCGGCTTCCCTGCTTTGTGTAGATGCTGTATGCCTGTTTGATGAAGACACACCAGAAGGCCTGATCAAGGCGCTCTCGCCCGATGTACTCGTAAAAGGCGGAGACTACACCATTGAGAATATAGTAGGTGCAGATTTTGTGCAGCACAACGGAGGCAAAGTAGAGATCATTCCTTTTGTAACAGGGTATTCCACTTCGTCTATCATAGACCGGATCAAGAAATTGTAACCTATTCCCCACCCGGTTATCCCTTATTGTTTCGTGTAATTTTTATACTGTTACGCGGCCTGCATGCTACTGAGTAAGTGTATATGCTACAAAAAAGAACCCCGGCAAGCCGGGGTTCTGAATTTATGCGGTATTTATTGTTTATTAACGCTCAACTGCAAACCTAAATATTTTGCTTTCACCATCTCTGGATACCTGCAGCAGGTACACGCCTGAAGGAATGCTATTCAGTGATACAGTTTCATTCAGTTCACTGCCATTCAGTTTAGCTATTCCTTTGTACACACTCTGTCCGAGCATGTTGGTAACATTGATTTCCACGGCATTGCTTCCGTTGTTATCCAGGGTTCCTTTTATTGTAAATGAACCGTTGTTAGGATTAGGGAACAAACCTACATTTTCAAAAGCTGCTGCAACATTTGCCACGCCTACATTGGTAGCAACTACCAGTGCATTGCTGGTGCCAAACGGTGTGGCAGAGCAGTTCATAGTACTCATTACAACCAGGCGTATAGTATCCTTGTGCGTAACGTTTGTGAGCGTGTAGGTATCATTGGTAGCACCCGGAATATTTACTCCGTTCTTCGTCCACTGGTAGGTTGGAGCAATACCTGCATCATATACCCACGACGTGAAAGTGATACTGGAACCAGATGGGACAAACATACCCGGGCTGGCAGTAATGTATACTGTTGGCGAATGTGAAATAACATTCATGTGGATTACATTACTGCTTGCATTTGCAGGTGAGGGGCAATCTACACTGCTATGAAGGATGCAGTACACCTGCGCCCCGTCAAGCAGAGAATTGGTCGACCACGAATTGGATACCGCACCAACTACAGGGGTAGATGGCCCTTTCATCCATTGGAAGGTAGGCGTTGACCCGCCGTTCATCGGGAAGGCATTGAATGTCACCAGGTCACCTGAACATATGGTGTCACCCGGTGTTCCGGCAACCCATGGCGAGCTAGCACTGATGGATATTGATACAGGGTGTACCGGATTTACATTCACCAGCGCAAAACCCTGTGCCGACTGGCAACCATTCAGCGTATCCATAACAAAATAGTAACCGGCATTCAATGCAGTTGAAACAAAAATGGTATCATTCTGCTTCGTAGATGTAAATCCGTTGGGCCCAACCCAGTAGTAACTCAATGGAGCTGCTGTTGTATCCGGGTCTGCGTGCAGGAATATTGTATCTCCCGCACAAACTGAGTTTGCTGAAACAATTGGCGTAGGCGGTGTAAAATTGCTCACCGAAACAGAGACAGTTGCAGCACTTGGCGGGCAGCCATTATGTACTGTCGTTACAGTGTATACTCCCGCGCTGCCCAGAGAAACCGGGCCAACTGTAGGATTCTGCAAAGTAGAAGTATAGCCCAGAGGCCCAGACCATGAGTAAGACAGAATAGTGTATAGTGCCGTATCGTGCAGATAAATGGTGTTGCCCACACAAGCCGGTGAATTTGAACTGGCAGTAGTGCCACCTATTGAGGTTACAACACGAATGTTATAATAGTTGTCCGGAGAAACATAAGCAGGATTAGTTGCCACAATTCTGATACGGTAACCTGAACCCAGTGGCGTACCGGCAGGAATAACACACGAGATTGTTCCCGAGCCAACTGCTGTTACGGAGCCAATATTAACCGGTGCTGCAAAACTACCTGTAGCATCTGAAAGTTGCGCTGTAAATGTGTTGCCGGCAGTAAACGTCTGCGGTGCAGGCAATACCGAGTAAAACACCTGTAATGTTCCGCCTGCGCAAACCATCGTATCCGTATAAGGTTGATTAACTGTAACGTACAGGTCAGCATCGAATTTTGCAACGAAACCGTCATAAGAGCCACCGGCATAGGCAGGCTGTGCTGCACCGGCTGTTGAAATACCACCTGCACCATAAAGGCCAAGGCTGGTTGTATAACCGGCTATCATTGTCTGTCCGTTGGCATCAACCGCTACGCCATTAGCATAGTCGTAGAACGTACCGCCGAAGAAGGTACCCCAAAGCCTTTGTCCGAGTGAATTAATCTTAACCATGTATGCATCATAGTCACCACCGTTTGCAGGTTGCGTTGCACCGGGCGTCGCAATATTATTCGAACTGAAAGTACCGCCCACAGCTATTACGTTGCTGTTTTGATCAATACACAGTGACTGGCCGTAATCCAGCGCCGAACCACCGTAGTAAGTGCTCCATTTTCTGGCACCTGTTGCGTCGAAGTATGCGATAAAGGCATCCTGAACACCACCGCCAAGCGCTGGCTGCACTGCACCTGCACTGGCAATTACGTTAGAGCTGGTAGTGTTACCCACTATCGCAATGTTTCCTGTTACCGGATCCAGCGCTATTGCATTGGCTATTTCGCTTCCAGTACCACCAAAATAAGTACCCCAGCTACGAATACCTGCTGCGGTAAATGATGCAATGAAGGCGTCATTAGTTCCGCTCAAAGAACTCTGAAATGCACCTGCTGATGCCATGGTAGTAATACTGTTTGTCTGGCCTGTGATAAAGGCATTACCAAGAAGGTCGCACGCCACACCATAACCTGTTTCCTGAGATGAGCCACCATAATAAGTAGACCACTGTATAGAACCAGCACTGTTGAACTTAGCAAGGTATGCATCGGTTGAACCGTTTCTGGCTATCTGATATGCACCTGCAGAAGCGATATTGGTAGTGCTGGCTGTACCGCCTGTAATGTACACATTGTTGAACCCGTCTACAGCAACTGAAGTAATATTGTCGTTGCCAGGGCCACCGAAGAAAGTACACCACTGCCTTGCACCCAGGCTATTAAACTTGATCAAAAATCCGTCATTGCCACCACCATTGGTAGTGTGGTAAGCTCCCACTGTTGACAACAAACCAACAGCAGGAGTAGAAGTTGTAGAACCACCCAGGTAAACGCCGGCACCGCTGCTTTCGATGGCAACACAGGTGCCCTGGTCTGTACCGGTGCCACCAACGTATGTTGTAAATTGAATAACACCGGAAGCATCATATTTGGCCAGGAATGCATCAAATGCGCCACCCTGGTAAATGCCCATAAATGCACCAACAGTAGCAAGGCCATTGCTGGAAGTATAACCACCTACGTAAGCTGCACCTGTTGCGTCTTCAACAATTGAATTGGCCACATCCTGGTTGGTACCACCGAAGTAGGTACTCCACTGCAGTGTCGGGTCTATGGTAATTCCACCTTTGTAATCGCCTGTTTCAAACGTAACCACATTGTTCTTCACCTTAAAGCTTGAAGCAACTGCCCTGCCTGTCCCCTGCTCAAAAGCAACCGGGCTTTTTTCATGCACCGACCCCATGGGCGTTTCAGCAGTAATTCCTCCATCAGCGGTGACGGTAAGTGATGTAGCACCGCCGTAAGTGAGTTTAATGTCCTTCACATTGCCTCCCGGGCGAACATTGAAATCATACTCTACTTTTCCGTCTTTAACATATAAAACCCAATCAATATTCGGGTAAACATCTTTGTACACCAGACGGCTCCAGGCACCCGCTGTAAAGCCTTCTGAAGCATTTTTACCGGTATAATAATTTTCGTAGTAAGTCTGTTTTTCAGCTGGTACAACCGTTGCATGCGGATTTGCTCCGGTAAGAGTTACGTCCATACGGTATGTAGTAACCATCTCAGGCTGACCCGGTTTAATTTCACCTTTTTTAAACTGGTAGTGCAGCTGGCCGTTGCCTATATAAAGCACCATGCCTGGAGCAGCAAGCGAATACTGGATATCCTCGCGCGAGCGGTTGTTCTGGTCAGCTACCTGTCCTTTATTTTCAATAAAGCACAAAGGCTTAACCAGGCCATTGGTATGGCCGGCAGATTTTACATCTTTAGCAGCCAGAGAAAGGGAAAGTACACAACACACAAGGAGGGACCCGTATTTCGTACCATTAAAATACATATGCAATAATTTATCAGTTATATATCAAACTGCAAAATAAGAATAATATTTGGAATGCCCAACGGAATCCGGCTATTTATAAATCAGTTATTTCAGGCAATAAAACCGATGGGCGTTTTTTAAGAAATTAACCTGAAAACAGAGCCATTTTATCCGGCAATTACTTCGGCTGTCATTACACGGCTCACCTCATCTGTGCTTTCTATCCTTATGTCAACATATGGTTTACGCAGCAGTTCCTTTGCTTTTTCAGGCCACTCTATAAAACAGATAGCGCTGCCGCTGGCCGCATGTTCCATACAGTCCTCCATACCCGCATTGATCGCTTCAGCGGTATCTTTCAGGCGGTACCAGTCCATATGATATATCATTCTATCTTCATTTGACTTCGACAGGAAATGATATTCGTTGATCAACGCAAATGTGGGGCTACTCACAGAGTCCTGCACTTGCAGGTAATCGCAGAGTTTGTGGATAAAAGTCGTCTTACCGGCACCCATATCCCCGTGAAACGCAAATAAGTGATATTGCCCATAGTGGCTCCAGAAATCAATTACGGCCTTATCAATGTTGTCAAGTGTATAATGAAAATCCAAATTCCTCGTTTTAGATGCAAAGTTAGGGGCATTACCACGATAGAAATACAGAAAATTAACCCAATGCACCAGCACGCTGCCCACCCGGCAATTTGCTTTGTTTAATTTATTAACTTTAACCTGTAGTAACTTGCCCTGTCTGAACAACCATTTCAAAAATCAAAACAACCATTGAAGCCTTAAATGAAGAAACTACTTACATTAGGATTATTGATAATTATCGTTTTTGTTTCAGGATATGCTGTGGCGGCAGAATGGTGGACACCTGTGGATAAAAACCAGATATCCACCCTGACGGTTAACACTACAGCAACTCGTTTTCTGGTATACCACATTGATGAAGCTGCGCTCAAGGCTGAATTATTTTCTTTTTCAGGCACCAAATCCAATTCACAAATTTTACCAATACCTCAGTCTGACGGGACAATTCGTAATTTCTATGTTTGGAAATCTTCTATTTTGCCAGACGAACTAGTAGCACGCTACCCCGGTATTATGACCTGGAAGGGTGTGGCAACAGATGATCCGTCCGTAACCCTGAAGGCAGATTTTACTTTGTATGGATTTCATGCTATGGTGTATAGCAACACTGGTATGGATTTCGCAGACCCGGCAGATGACAGCCATAACGGGTATTATATTGTACACAGCAAAGCAGATGAGAAAAAGAAGATAGCAGCGGTTAGCAAATGCAATACCGTGAGCTCATCTCTCCCAACTATGGAGCCTGCAGTGCAACTGAGCAAAAACAGCCTTAGGATCTCAAATGGGTATGTACTTCGCACGTATGTACTGGCTCTCGCATGCTCTCACCAGTATGCCCAGGCAGCAACAGGGCTTTCCAGCCCTACAATTGCACAGGTGTTGAGCAAAATGGCAACCACCATGAACAGGGTTAACGGTATTTATGAGCGGGAATTATCTATTACCATGATTTTTGCGGCAAATGATTCAAACATCATATACCCTACAGAATTCGGCAGTGTTAACGGCAATGACACATTCAGTCACTGGGATAATGACCCGAATACGTGCTTGTTGGTGAACCAGTATATCTGTGACCACAGAATTGGCAAAAATAACTACGATATAGGGCATGTTTTTACAACCAACGGAGGTGGGTTGTCACAGATCGGTGTCGTGTGCGATTCTTTCCAGAAAGCGATGAGCGTTACCGGCCAGCCGGCACCTACAGGCGATGGGTTTGACATTGACTATGTAGCACATGAAATGGGACACGAATTCGGTGCCAACCATACATTCAACAACGGCAAAGACGGCAACTGCAATAATTTCAATATTGTGCCTGAGGTGGCTTTTGAGCCGGGCAGTGGATCTACAATAATGGCATATGCCGGCATTTGTACACCCGACGACCTGCAGCTGCATAGTGACGATTATTTTCATTCCGCCAGCCTTTACGAGATCGAGCATTTTATTACGACGTCGGGTAACTGGTGCGCAAGCCAGTCCTCGACTGGCAATAAACTGGTGCAGCTGCCCGCTTTTTCTGCATCCTATACGATACCTTATCTCACTCCGTTTGAGTTAAATGCGCCTACCGCAGTAGACTCAGTAGGGAGCTCTTCGGTAACCTACTGCTGGGAACAATGGAACCTGGGAGATGAGGGTTTACGCCTGCAGGAAACCCAATACAGCGGGCCACTCTTCAGGTCATACCCCCCGGTTAAGTCACCACTCAGGATCTTTCCAAAAAACAGCATGGTACTGGCAGGCATTTTGAACGATGCCGGGCATGAGGCAAATGAAGGTGAAAAAATACCGGATGTGAGCAGGTACCTCACATTTAAACTAACCATGCGTAACATCTTCAATGGCCATGGCTGTTTTCTCTTTCCTGATGACACCATTCATTTGCAGGTAATCAATACCGGCGATAGTTTCAGAGTCACCAGCCAGGATGATTCCACAGCGGTATATGTGGGCGGCAGCACGCACGAGATTACCTGGAGGGTAGCCGGCACCACTGCAGCGCCAATAAGCTGTGCCAACGTTGATATCTATATGTCGGAAGACGGAGGAACTACATGGCCTCATCATATCGGTACGTTTCCCAACACCGGCAGTGCAATTGTGCCGCTCCCTAACCCTGCTGCATATATATCCAGGCAGGCGAGGCTAAAGGTGAATGGTGAGAACAATGTCTTTTTTAATGTTAACAAGTATAACTTCTCGCTCACCCACAATGACGGTACAGACACACTCATCAACTTATACCCCAATCCGGTTCATACCACGTTACGTGTGTCATCAGGTAACAAAGGTGTGCTGAATTTTCACATCGTAAATTCGGTGGGTAAACTAATTTATTCGGGTAGTGTAGATGGCCTGCTGGATATTCCGGTTAGCTCCTGGCCAAGAGATGTATACATTATTAAGTTCATTGACATCAGAAACACCAAGACGATCAGGAAATTTGTGGTTGACTAACAGCCGCACAGAACGGAATAACAATAACGCCACAAATAGTTACAATTGAGTACAGCCGACAACAGTATACTTGGATTAAAGATGCCTACTGACCCCAGGTGGACAGACCTTGCATCAGTATCGCTCGAAGAAATTCTTACAGACCATGCTTTCTGTGAGCAGAAAGCAGCCACGCAGTGCATATCCCTGATTCAGCGGTATGCCGATAAAGAAGATCTGGTAAATGCGCTCGCCCCGATAGTTACAGAAGAATGGGGGCATTTCAGAATGGTATGGGCAGAAATGAAAAAAAGAGGTTTTGTGCTGGGGCGCCAGCGTAAAGACGACTATGTAAATCTGCTGCTGCAGCACGAACCAAAGAACATACCCGGCGATGACAAACTGCTGCACAAACTGATGATAGGGGCTATGATAGAAGCCCGAAGCTGCGAAAGATTCAGGTTGCTGCATGAAGGACTGGAAGATGAGCAGCTGCGCAGCTTCTACTATAAATTTATGGTTTCAGAAGCCGGACACTACCGACTGTTTATTGACCTTGCTGAGCAGTACTATCCCGTAGAGAAGGTACGTGCAGCATGGCAGCAATGGCTGCAGATAGAAGGGCTGGTGCTGCAACTGCTGGTGCCCCGCGGCGACAGAATGCACTAAAAAAGATTCGGGAGGTTAAGGTGTTATCCTGAACAATGTACCATTGTCGCCAGCTGCCAGCAGGTCGCCGTTGGGACAGAGCACCAGACTTCTGATTGCATTGTCGGTAAAATAATCGTACTCAGACCAGTGCTTGCCTGCGTCATCAGTATATATGATTTTCCCCTGCTCGCCTGCCGCCCAGCCATTCAGCTTATCTTTAAACACTATCGTGCACAGGTGATATTGTACATGGGTGATATCGTTGCCATTGCGCAGCTGTTCCCAGTTTCCGCCCCCATCTGTTGTATGAAATATACCTCCGTTCGATCCGCACATCCATATCTCCTCTCCATGAATATCCATTGCTGTAAACTGGTCCTTTCGTACATTCTGGTAAGTCCAGGTACGGCGGTAGTCAGTCGTTTTCATAACTACTCCATACCCGATCAGGTATCCTGTAGACGGGCTAACCATATATATGTCGCTCAGTGCAAAACGGTAGGTTCTCTGGTCAATGATATTGCAGTTGGTATCTATCTGGCTGATGTGGCAGGTATCCAATGCCATTGAATTAATCACTATACCGGTATCATTCACCGGAAAAGAAATAGCATGGTAGAACCGCCAGTCCAATATCCGTTTAAAACGCCATGTTTTGCCGGAATCAGCAGACATAAATATACCTCCATCTATTCCAGATACATAAATGTGCCCTTCCGGTGACACACTGATGCCATATATCCCCTTCTGCGACTCTGAACTCGAAAAATCAGACCATGTGTATCCTCCATCTTCTGACCTAAGTATATCTGAACGGTCATATTTCTCGCCACCAATTATAATACAAATATTGTTAGTGATAAACTTGATCTTGTTCAGCCGAGACGGCGTTCCGGCATCTATCCGCACAACTTTCCGCCAATGCAGCATATCCTTTTTACAGGAACAAATTGTAGCAAAAAAAACAATTGCACAGACGGATAAAATTCTCTTCAGTACCACCGAAAATCTGTTATTTTAGTTTGTATACTTTTATGGATTCCTTGTCAAATAATTTTTCACCAAGGTGCTGTTTGATGCCCGGAAATGATTCAACCTCTTCATCCATGTATATATATTGAGCTCCTTCAGCAATATGATAAGCAAGTAGTTTTTCATCGAACCAGAGCCTGCCAAATGCCCAGCCTTTACGGTTTATGTAATACAACAGAATAAAGGGCGAATCATCATATCCGACCACGCAGTAAGAATTTGCTGGCGTTACTTTTCTTAGCTCGTCTTTGTATTTAAAATAAGCCAAGTTAAACCCTGGCGCGTTTACATCCCACGGCGGATCGGCGCGCAAAAAAGCAGTTAATGGAAGAATAGTCAGGCAAATAACCGTCACAATCTTCAGCATCTTCAATTTTCCGGACAACAGTTTAAATGCGCCGTACGCCACTATTAAAAAAACTGGCATCAGAAAAGGGAAAAGATAATAGTCGTGCACAACATCAATAATATTCATTTCATAAGTAAAATATGCTAGCAACGACAGCCCTAAAAAAGTAAAAGGAAGAACCTGCACCTTCCTAAATAACTTCAGAGAAAAAATAAAATAAAATCCTATCAAAAAAAACAAGACAGAACCATAGTTAATAATAAGTTCAGGTAAAATAGCAATAATGGTTCTTTGAATTACGTATGCAAGATCCGGGTGATTCTGGCTTTGATCAAAAACACCATGTACGGCTCCAATTACCCAGTGAGGAATAACAGTAGCGTACCAGGATAACGCTATCAGCACACCAGCAAGGTATATAAGGCCAACGCCTGTAAGCTGCCTCACAGAGCGCTCCTTTCTTATCAACATAACCAGCAGATAAGAAAAAATCACTACTCCATAGATAATAAAAGGCAACTTCGCCAATACAGCCAAACAAAAAAACACTGAGCTAAGTACCACATGTGCAAGTTTGCCAGAATTAAGATATCCACTGAACAAGGCAATGCTCCAGACACCACAGCACAGAGCCATGTTGTCGGGCATAGGATTTATTGTGTAATAATAAAAAACCGGTGAAAAATTGAAACACCACGCAGCTATAGCGGCTATGCCAACGTCCCTGAAGAAATTCCTGGTCAAATAAAACATACCAAAAACTGTACCGATGCCCATCAAAAACGTGAGCAACCTGGTAACAATAATTTTATCTGTACCAAGCAGTTTATACACCGCCGCAAACAACCATTGCATCACCGGAAACTCCATGCGATGCTGTTGCCCTTTGTCAGAATATTCATTTGTCCTCGGATTGAAAATAGAAAAATCTCCGGTATAAAAATTATTGATAACGGTTTGAGTTTCCGTCTGCCTCCAGACGTGGTATCCGATAAGGTCTGTGTTAAGAACGTGAAAATGCAAGACAAGGCTAACTAAAGGAATAAAAATAAGGATAAGCCTGTAGTGTTTTCTAACAATCTCCATTCACAATTATTGAGGATTGAAAATTAGACAAAAAAGCCTGTATCGCAAAAATACAGGCTCTTGCACAACGAGATAAAGCTATTCTTTTATAAACCTGCCTCTTACCGACAACTCCCCTGATTTGTATAATAAAATGTAGGCTCCACGGGGAGGGCTGCTTACATCCACACTTATTTGCCTTTACTTTCTGAATACTAATCGTCTCTGGACGTTAATAGTACCTTACTCTATCCTTACTGACGTAAAATAGGGGTGAAATCCTGAGTAAGAATTGAATATATAAAATCATCAAGCCATCTGGCGGGCTTTCAGCTCCAGGTACTTATTGATCACATCTACCGATAGGTTTTGCGGCGTAGTGAGAATAGATAAAATACCATGCCTGCGCAGCTCCTTTACAATCTGCTTTTTTTCAAGGTCAAACTGATCAGCAATGGTTTTGATATAGATACCCTCCATAGTATCCGGATTGGATTCATGTATTTCCTTCAGCAACGTATTCTGAAAGAAAACCACACACGCCAGGTGCCGCTGTGCAATTTTTTTAAGAAACGGCAGCTGGCGTTCCAGCGACGAAAAAGTTTCAAAATTGGTGAACAGCAGCAGCAGGCTGCGCTGTGTTACTACCCTGTGCACCAGGCTCCAAACTGCTTCGTAATCGCTTTCTTTAAACTCAGTTTCCTGTTTATAAAGAGCCTCCAGCAACCTGTGTAGCTGATTATTCCTGCGGTCGGCTGCTATTACCTCATTCACTTTGTTTGAAAAAGTAATCAACCCGGCCTTGTCCTGTTTCAGGAGGGCTACATTCAGAATAGCCAGGCACGCATTGATCGAATGATCCAGCAGGGTCATTCCCTCAAACGGCATTTTCATGTTCCTGCCTTTATCTATCAGGCAATAAATTTGTTGCTGCCGGGCGTCGGTAAAGGTATTCACCATCAGGTTGGTACTGCGCGCCGTAGCCTTCCAGTTGATAGTACGAACATCATCCCCCTGCACATAGTCTTTGATCTTCTCAAACTCAAGACTGTGGCCCAGGCGCCTTATCTTCTTAACCCCGGGCATAGCGCTCCCGGTGGTAGCAAGCAGCTGGTATTTTTTCAATTGCAGGTAAGACGGGTACACTCTAACTGTAACTGGCTCAGCAGCCCTGAATCTGCGGTTGAGCAAACCAATCGGGCTAGCCGCAAAGCAGATCATATATCCAAACCCGAATTCACCTCTTGCCAGCGGCCGCAGTGTATAATCAAGTGTGCAATCAGATTTATAGGGTATATTCAAATGCCGCTCAAAATCCCTTTCCTGAAACTGCACCGGCAGCTCATCTATCAGGCGCACTGTTACTTTAAACGGAAATGAATTAGATACAACGCAGGCAACAGGGTTTTCATCACCTATACTGAACCGCGCAGTAACTATCCTTTCTGCCTTTATAACCCCTTTCACAAAAAACAACAGC